>JAGGXM010000050.1 GCA_021163045.1 Thermoproteota archaeon
CTTCTTAAAAAAAGGCTTATTCATAAATACAATACACTTGTAGAAGCAAGAAATGGAATAGTGAGCCAAGCAGAGCATACATTGCTTGTGGAGAAAGATGGATGTGAAATTCTAACAAGAAGATGAGCGAATTAGTAATGCTTAAATATCAAAAATATGATTAACTAAGAAAGGTGGAAACGTGGCATATGGAATCCTACTGACAAAAAAATCCTTTGAGGAACTTTTAAGCCGGCCAGAAACAGATCACAAACTTATTTCATCGTTTTTAAATTATTTGATAGATGGCAAATGGGAAAAGAATAAGGATCCCTTTAATCCGGTTATAGTTTGGAGAGATGGTGACCGTTGTTTGTTTAGCTGTAAGATTAAAAATGGATTGTATGGAGTATGGGAAACTCTTTGGACAGTAAATATGGCAAAGCGATTAGAATTGCGAGCATATATGGAAAAAGAGAGTTATCATGATTTTTCTTTACATATTATATTACTTTCTATAGGAAAATTTCCAGGCCAACCAGATACAGTATTACACTTAGAAAATAAATCCTTTCAAAAAGAAGGAATAATAAATGAGCAACATCTGAATTTTTATGAACGAAAAATTCAAGATGAGGTATGGAACTACTATAATGAGGAGTTATACCTTCTATCAAAAAATTCGATTGAGAACGTTTAAGCGGGAAACAGCGCGGACTACCTTTACATATGACTAAAGAACAGGTAGATATACTAAGCACTCATCTACATCTTCGGGGGCCTATTCTTCTTAGTGGAGAAGCAGGTAGTGGAAAAACCATTGTGATGACTCATTGGTTACTAATTAATCAATTAAGAAAAATAGAACCACAGCTATTCGTTACGTTCAGTAATCGTTTGGTAGAATCGACCAGAGATACTTTTGAGAAAATGCTTCCGTCGGATGGTGGATCTCATCAAGTTAGATTTCTAACATACAGGGATTTGTTGTTAGAGATTGCTAACACTGGTGGACTAAAACCAAGAGATCCTTCTAAAGAAATGACTTTTGAAAGATTTATAAGAGAGTACAGCAAAAATGTTTCGCCTGAAATAGATTATGTGCTTTTATGGGATGAAATAAGAAGTACAATAAAAGGAGCATGTACTGATCCAAATAGAAGAATGATAGATTATTCCACATATGAGCAACTTAACGAAAAAAAAGGGCTATGCAAAGTTCCAAAAGAAATGAGAGAGAAATATTATCATCAGGCACAATTATATCAAAATTACCTAGATAAACACGGGCTGTGGGATGCCATAGATTTAGCTCTTGATTGTTTAAGGTGTGTTGACAAAATATCGCCATATGCAAAAATAGCCTGTGACGAAGTTCAAGATTTAGCCCCAGTAGAAATTATAGTTTTAATTAATATAGTGAAAGATAAAAACATAGATAACATATTTTTTACTGGAGACATTGCCCAGGTAATAAATCCAAGTGGATTCACATGGTCTAGGTTAAAAGGGCTTTTAGGAGAAATTTCAAAACGTCACGATATTCGAGATGCTTGGACGTTAGGGCGAAATTTTAGAAGCACGAAAGAAATTGTTGAATTGGTTAATGAAATCCTTTGTCAAAGAAAGAATATATTAGACGACGGAGAAAGAAACATTCAACATTCTTACATTTCGAGCGGTATTAAACCCATGGTATTGGATATGGATCCGCTAAAGATTTTAAAAGAAACTACGTCTAACCCAAAAGAGAGGTTAATTCTTGTCAAGACGAAAGAGGAGAAAAATCATCTAATGGATATATTGAATGAAGCAGTGGAAAAGATCACGATTCTTACTGTCGAAGAAGCAAAAGGGCTCGAATGGGAAGGTGTTCTTTTATGGAACTTTTTTATTCCTCGCCATGAAAAGATTACCAAAAATGACTGGGAAAACGTTTTTATCCCAGAAAAAAGAAGATCCTTTGCAAAACTGGTGGCACAAGGAAAAAAGAATCCATATGGATTAATCTATGAATTCAATTTATTACATGTAGGATTAACTCGTGCAAGAAAATATCTGTTTATGTACGATGAATCAAATCGTATGAACATAAAAAACTTAGGTGAATCAATTGCCAAAAAAATTACACCGATCGATTTAAACCAATTCCGTGTTCATTGGGAAACTACCCTACCGTCACCTGAACAAGTATATAAGCTGGCATTGGATTTGTTAGACCGTGATCAAAAACAAGCCTTCGCCTTCTTTAGGATAGCAGCCCAAGGTTTTGAAGAAAATAAAAAATTTGAAAAGGCCGCTGAATGCTACGAGAGAATAAGCGAGTACAAATTAGCTGCAGAGTGCTATAAGAAGGAAAACAACATATTAATGCAAGAAAAAATGCTTGCTCTTGACGCAGAATCAAGAAAAAATTTTGAGGAGGCTGGAAAACATTGGGAAGAATATAGTGAGTACGCGAGAAAAAATCAAGATTGGAAAACAGCAGCAGACGGATATAATTCAGCGGCAAAAGCATATGAAAATGCTGGATTATTTGAGAAAGCAGCAGAATCCTCTGAGAAAAGAGCTGAATGTTATGGATCTATAGAAGAAATTAAATATAGGATAAATAGAGCTGAATCTTTTTATGATGCTGCTACACTTTGGGAAAAATCGAATAACATCGAAAATGCCGTTAAAGACCTTCTGGGTGCAATAAATATCGTCCGTGATGAAATAATTAAATCTGACAAAACGCATTTAATAAATGGAAAAACACCACAGATATGGTTAGCCGAAGCCTTTGCACAACTTGCAAATTATGAAATAAAAGATGAAAAAACCCTTGAAGCAGCTCAGCATTTTATGGATACAGCAAAATGGTTCAAGGAAGCCGAGAAAAAAGCAGGAAGCGATAGTGAAAAAGAAAATTACTTTGAGTTACAAATTATTTATCTTCAAAAAGCTGTGGATTTATTTAAAAAAATAGGAAAAATAGATATTGCTCTCAATGTAATGAAAGAC
>JAGGXM010000019.1 GCA_021163045.1 Thermoproteota archaeon
GAAGAAAATAATGGGTCTATCTAGGTGTAAAAAGTCAAAATAGATCGAGGAGTAATCTGTTATTAGTAAATCCGCTTCCTTCAGTAAGGGATAGATATCCAATGTTGGATCCAGAAAGTATATATTTCTCATATGCAGCTTCATTCGCTTAGTTAACTCCTGAAATTCCTTGTATTCAGCAGGATGCAATTTCATAATTAGTACTGCATTTATTCGGTTCAGGAATTTTTCAAGCTCGATATATGTCTCTTTTCTCCGAAACGGATTTACTACTTCCATCTCTCTAAATGTAGGAGTATATAAGATTACTTTTTTTCCATTTATGCGATGTTGTATCAGAAATTTTTTGGTTACCGCATTTAAGCTATAGCCCGGTATTTTTCTCACTAAAATATCATTTCGAGGATAGTTATCTATAATAATTCTTGTTTTTTTGGCATTTTTAATTCGGAATGCTGAAAGGAAAATGGGTTTGAGATTCGTAGATGTGACTAAAAGATAGTTTGGTGGTATATATCGTCCTAAATTGATTATTGCTCCCATCACTTTCTTAATAGTGCCTTTAGGATACAATAGTGCGTCCTTTGAGTTATTCCACTCTATTATCTTTAACGTAACTCCATGCCATAATGAGAATACCTTATAACCAAAGATGAGGCCAAATAGAAAATCTCTACCGCCTGTTGTTATAAACATATTGGCCCTAATGAGCGTTAAAAAAGTGCACATATCCGGTCTTCTAACATAAATTACTGGGAGACCATATTTTTTAAGTAGCGAGTACTCACTCGGATTCTTAGTTACCCAAAATGCTTTGAGATTAGAATCACCACTTCTAAGCACGAAATGTAAAAAAAGGTATTTACTGCTATCAGCGAAGGTATTCGTATGATTATTGAAAAGTAAAATTCGTTTATCAACACCTACTAATAACCTAGTAAACCTCACGATAGGTAATAATAGAAGATATAGTATGTTCTTCATAAATTTACTTAGATTTAAACCCCAATTTACCATGATTGAACCCTTTTACTTAGTGCTTCTTCAGATCTTCGAGAAAAATCACAAACTCAATTAAAAATATTTGTTACTTTTTCATTTTTTCAATCATATTAAGGAATTTCCTCTTTATATTAGATTCTAAAAAGTTTTTTGCCCTATAGAACGCAATTTTTCGTAGCTCCTGAAGTTTTGATTCATTATTCAGTAATTCATATATCTTCGAAGCCAGCTCTTCTATGGAAGAATATCCCAACCCGAACTTCCCGAGAGCAACTATGTCAATCCATGGTCCTCCGGACTTATGAACAATAGGAGCCAAGCCGTATGCCATGGATTCTACTAAAGCTAGACCAAAAGGCTCGAATTTGGAGGTATAAACAACGATATCTGAGGATGAAAAAAGCGCATCTATTTCTTCTTTTCTTAGATCAAATCTAAAATTCACTGGAGCACGCATACGTATTGCTTTCCTTTTAAGCATTCTTATGTAATTTTTATCTTCAGATTTTCCTGCTAACGTTATTTCAGGATTTTCTTCTTTCAGATATTTCCATACGTCAATTAAATCCTCGAATCCTTTACCATAAACAAATCTTCCGAAGGAAACTATTTTTTTAACGCTATTAATCTGAGTCTTAATATTTTTTACATCAATTTCCAAGGGTGGGTATATTACCTCTATAGATACTTTTCCCCAAATTCTCTCGAAGAAACCTTTTATGAATGAAGAGTTTGCAGCAATAAGTAAATCTCCCTTTCGTACTCTTTCTCTTAATTCTTTGCGAATCGATCTTAAACTAGACCAGTATAACCGCCTTAGGAAATCATATATGAAACGACCATAGTAAATATCCGAAACTCCAGGTTGAAGGTACAGAAATTCATTTCTTATGAAGAAGGGATACTTCCCAGTAGAATTAATAAAGATATCGTAATCTATTCTTTCAAGATTTTTTTGGAATATTTTCTTTAACGCTTTAAAGTAGGTTGTACTAAACAAAGTCTTAGAATAACTATAGAGATACTGGTCTATCTTGTTTAGCTTTAATGGTATGACGAGAAATTGATTTATGAATGGAGGAACCTTATATACTTTTGTAATTTCTGTAAGATTCCCTTTTTTACCAACAAAGATCAATGTAACTTCTGCGTTATAACGCTCATAAAGCCAATATAAAAATTTCCTGAATACTTTATGACCGCCTCTAATACCTTCTAAGAAGACTCGTAAAGAAAAATCGCTAAATGGTCCAAATAAAATATGGATAAAAATCCCCCCGAAAAAATCTATTTAATGGACAAAATCTCGCACAATTTTCTTATTTTCGTGTTTATCTCAGTCTGATATTGATCCCTTAGGTCGAGCATTTCCTTATTTAGTCTTTTTCTGATATCAGGATCTAAGATTTTCTCTATAGCTATTTTTATAGATTTGATATCCAGTGGATTAACAAAAAGAGTGCCCCTTGTAAATACTTCTTCAAGAGCTTTCGACTTCGAGGCTATTAACGGTTTGCCTAATGCCAATGCTTCTGTCGCCGCAGATTGCCAAGTGTATTGATATGTCGTTAAAGCAAATAAGGCATCAGCTCCGTTAATTAATCCTAGATATTTTTTCTTGCTCAGATAACCTGTGAATATAACATTTTTCGAGCTGTACTTTTCTCTAAGTTTTGGTTGTTTTCGCCAATTACCAGTTATGTATAGTTTTGCTATCATATCCTTTGGTTTCTCAGCCTGTTTAAAAGCTTTAATTAAGTTCTCAATCGGTTCATCATGTGCAAATGATGCTGGGAATACTAGAGCGATCTCATTTTGTTTTTTGAGAAATTCTCGATCAACATGAATTTCGGGAAGAGGATCCCGTAAAACTATTGTTTTCTTTTTCAAGTTTACCGATAAAAATTTCCTTAATTCATAGTTATGCACAAAGATGATATTACAGTCCTGGAGGTATCTTATAAACGGCTTATTCAATAATTTTTCTTTCAATGTTACTGGTATAAGAAAATACGTGTGAACATCAGCTATTAATAGAAATCGAATTAATTTCTTCAAAACTGCCATTAAGAATAAAAGAGGACCTTGTGGGAGCTGAATAGCTACATATTTTGGTTTTTCTTTCAGAATTTTCATAAAAGTTTTTATCATAGACTTAAAGTAAGGAGGCCTATCCTTTATAAAAAATAGTTGGAAACGTAGTCGTCTAGCAATGGGTTTACTTCTAGTAGACAACACGCGCCAAGCAATAAATAATCCTCTTTTTTCCATCAATTTCACCATAAAATTTGGGAAAAGAAAAAGATTATTTTAAAAATGCATTTATACCGGGATAGTACGCTTGATCTCCAAGAAGATCTTCTATTCGGATTAGCTGATTATATTTTGCAGTTCTTTCACCTCTTGCAGGGGCACCTGTCTTTATGAGACCCGTATTAAATGCTACAGCAAGATCTGCAATGGTAGTATCTTCTGTTTCCCCGCTTCTATGGCTAATTATTGTTTTGTATCCATGTTTTTGAGCCATCTGGATAACTTCGATTGTTTCTGTTAGAGTACCAATTTGATTAAACTTGATCAATATAGCATTTGTTGCGTTCATTTCGATTCCTTTCTGCAGTCTTTTTGGATTCGTAACATATAGATCATCGCCTACTATGAGTATTTTATTTCCAACTTTCTTTGTAAGTGTTGCAAAACTCTCATAGTCTTCTTCAAAGAACGGATCTTCTATGCTTATTATAGGATACTTATTAACAAGATCTACATAGAAATCAATAAATTCTCCTGCAGTTATTTCTTTGCCATCAATCTTATAAACTTTCTTAGTCTCATCGTAGAAAGACGATGCTGCTGCGTCCATTGCTAACTTAACTGCATCTGTGGAATATCCTGCTTTTTCGATTGCCTCTAGTAATGCCTTTATCGCATCTTCTGTTAAGTCTATTGGTGGTGCAAAACCCCCTTCGTCGCCCACATTAATTGCTGATTTTCCATATTTATCCTTTAGGAGACCTTTCAGAGTATAATAGACTTCACATCCAATTCTTAGAGCATCAAAGAAAGATTCTCCTCCAACAGGAACGATCATAAATTCTTGGATTGCTAATTTGCTTCCTGCATGTTTTCCACCATTAATTATGTTCATCATCGGTACAGGTAATGTGTTCGCTTGTACTCCTCCAAGGTACCTAAAAAGAGGCATTCCATAGGTATCTGCAGCCGCTTTAGCCACTGCTAAGGATGTAGCTACAATAGCATTAGCACCAAGTCGCGATTTGTTTTCCGTTCCATCTAGTCGGATGAGTTCTTCATCAATCTCCTTCTGATATCTGGAATCCATGCCAATTAGGCTATCTGCAATCTCTTCTTCAACTGCACGGACCGCAGAGAAGACGCCTTTTCCAAAGAATCTTTTATCATCTTTATCTCTTTTTTCCCATGCTTCATGGATTCCTTTTGAAGCCCCGGAAGGTGCTTTTGCAATACCAATTCCTCCACCCAAGGTAAGTACTTCTACCTCAACAGTTGGATTTCCTCTCGAGTCAAGAACCTGTCTTGCTCTTAGGTCAACAATCTCAAAGTTTGTATCAGTTTCAAAGAGGATATTAGACAAAATTATCACCTTTTATATTGATAGTTAAAAAACGATTTAGATCTGAGTAATAGGAAATGGAATTTTAAATATTAATCTTGTTCATTTTTATTCGATAGAAAAAACAATCCGTATTATAAGAAAAATTTGGTAATCTGAGTGATTTTCTTGAACATCCAAGAAATTTTTCCATATAAAAAGTATCGTAAAGGCCAAGAGAAGGCTATTTTATTCATAAAAGAAACTCTAGCAAATAGAAAAATAGGATTGTTATATGCACCTACTGGCATTGGAAAAACAATAGCTGCTTTGACAGGTTATGTTGCGTCAAAAAAGGAGGACTCTAAACTTGTAGTTTTAACGCGAACTAAAAATCAAGCAGAAATTTTTGTTAGAGAGATTAGATATCTAAATAAAAAATCACTAAGAGACACACCACTTAAATTTGTAGTTTTTCGATCTAAAATGGATATGTGTCTCTTAAGAAAGATTAAAGCTAATATTAAAAAAATGCCATATAAACAATTTCTCGTATACTGTGAATTGCTTAAAAAAAGAAAGAAATGCCCATTCTACTCAAATTGTTATGAATCTGGTGAACCTACCCAAATATTTCTTGCAGGAATAGAGAAGGCCCTAAATCTTGGTGGAACTTTTCGAAATGTCATGAAAATTGGTAAGGAATCAAGGATTTGTCCCTACGAATTAGCTAGAGCTCTAGGTGAAAAAGTAGACATAGTTATTGGTAGCTACAACTACATATTTAGCCCAGAAATACGTGAAAGTTTTCTAAGCGCAATCTCAAGAAATATTTCCCATATTAAATTAATAGTAGATGAGGCTCATAATTTACCAGAGTTCATCTCCGATGCGTATAGTTTAGAACTGTCAATTAGATCCATAGAGCTAGCAAAAAAAGAGATCGAAAAATTCGAGTTCGACGAAGTACCCGATGTACTTGATTTCTTAAATTCTTTCATAGAGATTCTAGAGACGAAGTCTAAAGTGGGAAAGATGGTAAATGATTCACTAATATTAGTTGATACCACGATCATAAGGAATATTCTTGACGAGAGAATCCTAATATCTATGGATCACCTAGCAAGAAAAATAATGACTGAGGAAGAGATAATACCCAGAATAGCGTGGATTTCAGAATTTTTAAAGAAATTTATTGAATTATCTAAAAGACCGGATTACATTACGCTACTAAAGAAAGAAAATAAAGAAGAGATTATAACCCTTTTACTTCTTGACCCTTCAGATATTGGAAATGAGCTTTTTAGCGAGATCGGTGGAGCAGTTCTTATGTCTGGAAGTCTTTATCCAATAGAGTACTACGAGATGATGTTGGGGCTCAAAAGAGAAAACATAAAAGATCGACTATCTTACCTTGTATTGCAACCACCATTTCCAGAAGATGCGCAAATGATCTTGGCTGATGTTATCTCCACCACCAAATATACCGAAAGAAGTGAAGAAATGTACAATTTATTAGCCTCTAGAGTAGAGACCATTGTACTTAATTCGCCTCCAAGAAAGAGCATCTTAGTCGTTTTTCCTAGCTATGACCTAATGTGGAGAATTACAGATAAGTTATACTTGGAAAGACCATTTATTCTAGAAGACAGATACACAGATATAAAAAGCATAATTAGAAAATTTGAAGAAAACCCATCTACTGTAGTTTTCTCTGTAGCTAGCGGTAAGCTCGCAGAAGGAATAGACTATCGCTTATCCGGTAAAACGTTATTAAGTATGGTAGTAATTGTTGGTTTTCCTTTCCCAGAAATAAACGAAATTCTGGAAATTAGAAGAAAATATTTTGAAAAAAAATTTGATAAACGTACCGCCAGCTTTATCACAATAATTGCTCCTGCAATTAGGAGAGTTCTTCAAGCTGGTGGACGACTCTTAAGAGCCGAAGATGACAGAGGGGTAATCATCATACTTGATAAACGTTTTTGGCAGAATTCTTATTGGCGCTTTTTTCCACCAAGTTGGCAGAACTATACATTATTTAGAACAAATTCAGAACTGGAGGATATCCTAAAACGCTTTTTTAAATTCAAAGATTTGTATCATTAGTAGCAGTAACTAATATTTGTATGTTTGTCCATTGGGGAATCCTATGTCATTTAAAAATAGAGATATTATTTCAATTACAGATTTTTCAAGAAAAGATTTGATAGAACTTTTTAAAAGAACAGATTTAATGCTAGATTATCGAAAAAATAGACTGAATCTCCTAGAGGGCAAAATACTTGCCTCCGCTTTTTTTGAACCAAGTACTCGTACCCGCCTTAGCTTTGAAACTGCAATGAAACGATTAGGCGGCGATGTTATATCATTTAGCGGATCCGAAGCTATCTCTATAGCAAAGGGTGAAAATTTAGCTGATACCATACGAATGTTGGATTCATACGCTAACATAATTGTTATCCGGCATAAATACGAGGGAGCTGCAAAATTAGCTGCAGAGATTGCAGAGTGTCCTGTTATAAATGGGGGTGATGGTAAACATCACCATCCGACACAGGCAATGCTGGATCTCTATACTATTTGGAAACTTTTTGGTAAAATTGATGGTTTAAATTACGCAATTGTAGGCGATCTTAAATATGCGAGGACTGCAGCGTCTCTTGTTTTAGGTTTAATAAAGTTTAAGCCACAGAAAATTTATCTTATCTCACCCCCGCAATTAAAGATGAAACCTGAGATTATCGATACTATTGAGAAATATGGTTTCGAATACGAAGAACTAAATGATTTCGGTGATATAATTTCGACAATAGATGTAATGTATGTAACGAGAATACAGAAGGAACGATTTCCAGATCCTATGGAATACGAAAAAGTTAAGGGTAGCTACAATATAAATCTAAAATTGATTTCTAAGGCAAAAGAAACTCTGAGAATTCTTCATCCTCTTCCTAAAATTGATGAAATAGACCTAGCAATAGATCAAACAAAATTTGCTGCGTATTTCACCCAAGCCGCGTTTGGAGTACCTCTTAGAATGGCCCTATTATCTCTAATTTTTGGAGTAAAATTTCCATAAATCTACTATGTTTTTCTACTTTATACTAAACCTTACCAAGTCCATACAATTTTTGGTCTTCTCCTGAAATGTCTCCATATTATGTACGCTAAGACCGAGAAAAATGCTGCAGCAGCTATTATTACTATCATAAGTTCTAATGTAAATAATGGACAATCATTAATGCC
>JAGGXM010000039.1 GCA_021163045.1 Thermoproteota archaeon
GACATCAACGAATCCGGCCATACCATCTGAGGTAAAGGCTACATACTGGTAATGTCCCTCATCGAAAATTATTATTCTCTGAGTTGTTGCAACTAAATTAACTCTGCTCACTCCAATTCCGTAATATCCTGCATTTACCTCTATAGCTATAGAGTACGCTCCGATCTCGGATACTTCTGCATCAAAGGTGACTTGACCGGTATCTCCTGGCGATATCGTATTTATGGTCTTTATCATGCTATCGAAAATTATTCCTGATGGAACACTCTTTAAGGTCACATTTACATTGTAGAGAGTATAGGAAGCATCATTTGTAATATTCACAGTTAGCACACTTTGGTTTGTGATAGTTAGGTTCAAGAAAACTGTATCAAAAGCCGATGAGATAGTAAACGCGGGTCTTGATGAAAGCGTTAATGACTTAGAGAATAATATTTGCTCATTATAAATGAGTTCAACATAGAATAGGCTCTCTGAACTAATACCGAGGGTACAGTTAACATCAAATACAACTGTTATTTGTTGTCTACCTGTCATAGTTCCTATTTCTAGAGGCTCTCCGACCATAAATGACTTTGTTTCCTCTGTTGAATCAGAAATAAGCGTAACTTGGTCATCTATAACATTTAAGAAATATGGTACATTGACCGCCAATGAAATGTTTTCTCTAGGCTCATCAGCGAGATTTAATATCGTAACATTAATTTGTCCTACGTCATTTGGCATAAATGTTTCTTTACTAGCATCTATGGATGTAATTACAGGAACTAATGATTCTGTAGGTGTTTTATTAAGACACCAGCCAATTGTAATTGCTGCTAAAACGATATTATCCTCTTCATATATGTGCGAATATCTATCCGAAAACATATCACTAGATCCCGCAGCTAAAATACGCGCTCCACTTTTTAATTCTACACCAGCTATGAAGATGATATCTGCTCCGATATCGGTAGTATTAGTTCCATTTTCAAACTGTGCATATGTATCAAGATCTCCAACAGCGATTTCATAAGGCCCTCTAGAAATATTTTCTGGATGTTCTGGAGGAATTAACTTCAAATACGTTCCACTAAACCAAGCTGTAGTAACATATTTTGTTATGTTCATTTCGTTTGTGAAATCATTGCTTGGCCATACAGAAATAATAGGATAGTATTCCCGACCACTATTATTCGTGGGATCCCTTACACTTGCATCCATCCAATATAGACCATATGTCTTTGTAATGTTGTTAAGAATTTCTGGGTAGAAATATGCATGATAGTTTCCTAAGGCGATTAGTGAACCTCCAGAATTAAGAAAATTATTAATTGCATCCAACTCTTCCTGAGTGAATTGAGTTTCTGGATTGGGAATAACAAGTAGTGACGCCCCAGAGAGATCCGCTTCTGTTATCTCATCACTGTTTATAATAACTTGTCCAAATACACTTAATAGGGAGATATACGTACCAAGTTTTTCGTTATCAAAATATTGATCGTGTCCAATATCGAAGACAATATAACCTGTTGATTGTACTTTATATGTTTGGGTTGGAGAAGCAAATTCGTCGAGAGTTAATATTGGATATAGGTTCTTTCCATCCTTAGAAGTAGTAACTATAGATGCCTCCTCTTTAGATTGTATCTGAAAATTATTAGTCGCTACCGTGAGAAAAATAACCAGCACTAGAATTATAATTCCCTTTTTTTTCATAGGATCACCAAGAGCCGTATACACTAATAAGGAGTATTATATTTTGAATGATATAAAATGTAGCTATTATGATCTTTTTATTTATTATTGATATAACTTTTAGTTAATGAGAATGAGCCTCGAAATCGTAAAAAACTAAATTAAGTTATTAAAAAGAATGATGAAGTAAGAGTAGCAATAATACTAGTATTGTGCTGCTTCTCGGATTCTTTCTGCAATTGGAACCGAAATACATCCACCTACTGCATTACCAATTGACCAAGGAATTATATTCCACCAGAATACATAGCCCCAGTTATATTGCAATCTGAAGAGATTCGGATAGAAAACCGTGTAGAGTGACATCTGCATGAAGAATCCTCTTAGTAGACCGATCATAAGCCCGTCAAATAATGCTAATCCCTTGAGCTCTGGAGCTTTATCCCATTCTTCTTCGGTCATTCTATACTTAAAGAAAATAATCTTATCTGTGAGTATGCCCTTTCCTCGTATCATAATATAGAAATCTACTGGCAATCCTTGAGCAAATGGATATGCCCACCAAAGAGGATTTATGCCATACCACCCTATTTCACTAACAATATTGTATATGAACAACGTTAGAGAGGCCGCTCCTGGTTTTCTTACAATACTTATTGATGTAACTAGCAACAGGACATATGGAATATCCGCAACCGCAAAATTATACGTAAATGGAATTCTATTCGTCAATGGAAATATTAATTGCCGACCTAATATTTGAACCCAAACGACCATCGCTGCAGCAATCATCGAAATTGATACAAGATCTACTGATGAATATAATCTGAAAAATCCCATCGCACCAAGACCCATCAATGCGACTAGCAAAACAAGAGTTAGACCTATAACGATCCATAATCTAAGAACAGGAGGATTTATTACTTTAATCGTTTTTATAATTTCTTGAACTCCATACGAAGCTCCCAATTTATACCTAATCTTAAGTGTTATTGAGTATGGTTCTTTGGGTATGCTTGATGGTGGTACTATCTCATAATAAAGTCTCCAAGTTTCACCAGCTCTGAGATGTGGTAACACAAAGTACGCAGTATCTCCCTGCCAAGATCCCTCAAGAGTATCTAGCTTCTCGCCACCAATACCATACAGAACTGCGGAAGGTGTTCGCGAAGAATGCGGCGTAAAAGTAAGATTATATTCACCTTCCGGCTCGCCCGTAGCATCGCCCCACACCTCGATATTAGTATAATTCTGAGTTGCATCTTCTGGAAGCGCTATCGTTATTTCTACTCTTATCCAATCTTCCTCCGGATTCGCTGCAACAATGCATGTTCCGTCCTCTAGAGGCCTTAGAGGGTTTCCTATTGGTGCGATAACCCTAATCTCTGGTTGAGTTGTCGCTTGTGCATATAGTTGAACTGCCATTAAAAGAAGAACCATTGATGTAATTAAAACAGACCATTTCAGAGCAATTTTCATATCGCCCATAAAGATCCCCAATACAACTCTATATTTTATTACTTTTAATATGATTATATTATTATCCTTTTTCAGTTCTAATTCGTAACTCCCTACTTTTTCTGGATACTTCTTTTATTAAGAGCAAGTTTGAATATACTAATATAAACGCAGACCATAACATAGATAGATCTATAAAACCCCATAATAAAATATCAAGGTAGGTTCGGAATAGACCTTCGCTTAATTTTTCAATTGCTAGATCACTAAGGTTAACATCTTCTCTTATCGATTTTACAAAATCCTCGTCGAGAGCTCTAAGTAGCGGAACACCTATAGATCCGCTTGGCGTCGGTATTCCTAATATAAATGCTACAGTAGGGGTGATATCCACAAGTCTGCCGCCACCCAACTGGAAGTTTTTCCTTATGGGCTTGCCCCACATCCATAGCGGGATATCTGCCACTAATGGTGGCCATACATTAAGGTGCTTAAAGCCATAAAAACCATGATCCGCTGTAACTATGATAATAGAGTCATTTTCCCAGCCAAGATCTATAATTGTGCTGTATAAGTCGCCGACCAAATCTGCTTGTTTCTTTATTTGAGCTGCGTATTGTAGCGAATTTGAACCAAAAGCATGGCCTGTAGTATCAGAATCGACGAGATGAATCATTGCTAGAAAACCTTTTGAATCAATTTCTGTGGCATGTGCTTTTATATAGTTTATTGCTGAAGTCATAGAATCGTTGGAATCCGATACTGCTTTCTTATATGTGTGGGAATTTCCCATAATCCCTAAAAGCACGGGCGGGGCTAAAAACAACGCGGTCATTATACCATACGTATCTGCAATATCAAAAATATCATCCATTCTTGGTTGCCTAAATTTCCGTAATAAACTAGTTGCGGTACTTATCCATTGACTATTTGCTTCAACGCCATGAATCTGGGGCCAAGCTCCGGTTGCTATTGATTCATGATTCGGATAGGTTACTGTTGGATATTCACAGACGATACGATATGCCCATGTACTCTCATTTTTATGATTTATGATCCATGTGGCATGTTCCCAAAAGACATCAGCACGTGTTCCATCAAAGGTAATAATGAATACTTTTTTCGCGAGCGGTAACTCTCTCTCTGGATTTTCTTGAGCACCTATCGGTGCTATAAGTGTAGTACTTAATAGAGTCATGAATAAAACGGACATTCCTAACATTCTTTTTAGGACTGTTAATCGCCTTTTAAGAAATATAACCCCTAGAATCCCAAAGACCCAAACAGTTAGTGTTAAAGTTAGTATAGAGTCCAAAACAAACAGGAGAATGCTTCTCAGAGCATCTAACGAAGATAGATTACTTTCCATTACGAACGGATTTGTACGTAAAGTCTGAAGAAAAGGTAATACTAGTAGCATAGAGTATGATACAACCAAAAGACCAAGTATTATCTTATTCCGTTTATTTCTTAGAATGACTTTTAGGAATTCCAATAGTATACCCCCAATAAATTTCTAGAAAAAGCAAGGTAGTAAGGATAAAAAATTATGTGATATATAAAAAGAGAGTTATTATTTGAATAATATTTTGTAGCGCTTAAAGAAATAAGGTAGCACAACCAGAGCTGCTCCTAAAAATACACTAATTACTACAGCGACGGCAATCTTATCCCATGGTGTTGGAGGCTCTGAAACTTCTACAGATAGAACTCTAGATTTTGATCCACATATTGGGTATCCCTCCGAATCATAGATCGCTCCAAGGATATAGAATGTCCCCTCAACTGTTAGTTTAAATTCGTGTTCAATAGTTCCATTTGAGGTCGAGATTTGAACTGTGTAATTTTCTAAAATAGCACCTGACTCATTTAATAATAGAATTTTAGCAACCATTCCTTCCTCGATCTCCTGTAAGGTATAATTAAACTGCACAACAAATGATTGCCCTGGTTCAACGATGCCTGGAGAGACACTCAAACTCGCTGTGCCTAATTTTTTGAATACATTAAGTACCGATCCTGTGGAATCTGGCAAGTCAAAACCAAGATATTCTGCAAGAGTCGGAGCAATATCTACGATTTTACAGTCAGCTACAGTACTTCCGGCTTTGAAAGCTCCACCAGTAATTATTACGGGTATTTTTATCGTATCTGTTCCACCATGTGCCCCCAGAGCACCCTCGTACTTAGAGGCGTAGTAAGGCGCTTTTACATCAAGTACTATATCTCCTGCAAACTCTGTGTTTAAATGTATTGCATCTAATGTTCCATCAGCCAGAGAATCGTTCACTCTAGTATAGACTCCCTTTGTCCAGGGATACGATTTTAGGATTTCTACCGCTCTATGTGTATCCTTTTCAGGATATTTAAGATAGATATGCAATAGTAAACCTGCTGTTTCTGAAACGAAGTGCTCAACATCTAACACGCTTAGATGAGAGGGATCACCTGTTAGGATATCCTTTAGGGGATCTACAGCAGTAAGACCATGATCTGCGGTGAGGAAGAAAAGCGTCTTTGACCACAGACCAGTATCAACTAGTTTATTATAAATTCTACCTATTTCTCCGTCCAAAAACTGAATTAATTGGCGATATTCTGAGGAATCCGGACCAAGAGCAGATCCTACCCAATCTGGCTCTGCATAATGAATTAATAATAACGCATTCTCACCTTCTTTTATAGAAATCGCGAATTGATCAATAGCTTTTAGTGATTCATTTGTAATCCATTCCATGGCGGTATATCTCTTCTCAAGGGGATATGATGCATCATGCGGATCTCCGGGTTCTACGATAGAATCTGGCAACACTTCAAAGATGTCTGCTCCTCCTGAGCCTAACATGACATCTAATTTACTCTTACTTACAATCAAAGCCGTCTTTACGTAATTATCTTTTGCAACTTCAAAGATCGTCTTTGCTTTTAGCATATCTGAATAATATTTCTTTGCCGGAGTTTCATCTAGTAATTGCTCATGATATTCCGTAGAATTATAGGCATATGTGTGGGTGACTCCCGTAGTTTCGGGATAGGCTCCTACTGCTAGGGCTGTATGTGCTGCTGTTGTAGCAGAAGGCAAAATGGTATCGCCAATAACGTAAATTCCTTGAGATATTAGAGTATCTATGTTTGGTGTTGAAACTGAGTCTAATACCGAATAATTACAAGCATCAAAAATAACAATAACCCCAAGTTTTCCTAGAACAGGTTGAGTAAGTTCCTCTGCTACGATTTCCTGTTTTGATTGAACTAACGGAACCATTAATAAGATGACTAAAATAGCTGATAGAAGGATTAATCGCTTTTTCATATCTTTCGCCTGTTCCAATACTACTCATAAATTATTAAATTAATTATGAAATATTTACCATTTAAAAAACCAATTATATTATTACATTTCCCCATAATTACAAATAAAAAATACTGGGGCATGAAACTTGGAGGCTAAAACATGAAAAAAGGCGAAAAGCCAGTTTTGAAAATCGAAAACTTATCTTTTAAGTTCCATGGTTCAAAAGAGAATGTACTTAAAAATATTAACTTAGAGCTATACCCTCGGGAATTCGTACTTCTTATAGGACCTAGCGGCTGTGGAAAAACGACATTAATTAATACAATTAACGGCATAATTCCTCATATTATCCAAGGGGTAAAGAAAGGAAAAGTCTATGTTAATGGGGTGGATGTCGATAAAGTCGAACTTAAAGAGATTTCTACTCTCGTTGGAACAGTTTTTCAAGATCCAGAAACCCAATTCTTCACTCTATCGGTCATAGATGAAGTTGTTTTTGGCCCTGAAAATTTAATGTTGCCTGTAGATGAAATCGAAAAACGATTTAAATTTGCAGTTAAAGCAACAGGTATCGAGGATCTTCTTGATAAGGACATTATGAGTCTATCAGGTGGTCAAAAACAGAGGGTCGCAATCGCTTCAGCTTTAGCTATGATGCCGAAGGTATTAATCCTTGATGAACCAACAACGAACTTGGATCCTAAGGGGGCTGCGGAAGTATTAAAAACGATATCAAAACTTCGCCAAGAAACAGACGCTTTAATAATTCTCATAGAACATCGTTTAGAGGAAGTCGCTAAATATGCAGATAAAGTTCTTGTAATGAATGATGGTCAAATCATTGCTCAAGGCGATGCAAGAGAAATTTTTGGAAGACCTAAAATTCTTTATGATCTCGGTATTAGACCACCATGGAGTGCAGAGAGTGTAATAAGATTAAAGAATTTAGGGATTTTACCTGATGATGCACCGATACCAATTAATCCGGAAGAAGCCGCAAAAATAATAGATAAATATCTTAAGAGTGCTCCAACGCTAGTGAAGCCGAATAATTTACCCTTTGAAAATTATGATGAATTTTATTCCTATGAAAATAGAAAACCTGTCATAGAAATTAAGAACCTATGGCATAGGTATCCTGATGGAACAATTGCCTTAAAAGGAATTAATTTAACAATACGAGAAGGAGAATTCGTAGGAATTATTGGCCAAAATGGCGCTGGTAAATCAACGCTTCTTCTTCATATTCTTGGATTATTAAGACCAAGTCATGGATCTGTTAAAGTTTTTGGTAAGGAAGCCAGTAGAATGTCTGTCGCCGAGCTTGCTAGAAGTATTGGGCTAATATTCCAGAATCCTGATTTGATGCTTTTCCAAAATACTGTTTGGGATGAGATCGCTTTTGGGCCTCAGAACGTAGGGTTACCAAAAACAGAGATTCGAGAACGTGTAAAAGAAGCGATAGAAATGATGCGACTCATCGGATTTGAGAAAAGACACCCTAGAGCTTTAAGTAGAGGTCAAAGACATAGAGTTGCAGTGGCATCGATACTCTCAATGCGTCCGAAGATATTAATAGCCGATGAACCGACTACGGGACAAGACTATGGTGCCTCTAAGAAATATCTTCAACTCCTAACTGAGTTAAATAAAGCGGGTAGCACAATTATTGTGGTTTCCCACGACATGGATCTCATAGCACGATTCTCGAAAAGAGTGATCGTTCTAAAACAAGGAAAGATTCTCATAGATGGTCCTACAAGAGCAGTATTTTCACGTGAAGATTTACTTAAAGAAACACATTTAGCTCCACCTTATGTTACAAGGATAGGTAATAAGCTTAAGAACTTTGGAATTCCGACAGTCCTTACAATAGAAGAACTTGTAGAAGCCATATCTAGTTTGTATTTGAAAAAAGCCGCATAAAGTAGGAGGGAAATTATATGGGTATTTTAGGTACAATCAAATCTGCATCTTTTGGTATTGTTATCCCGCCGATTATTTTGGTTGGTATTCAGGTAATTGCGAGATTGCTTGAGCTATATACCATCGGATTTATTATGACTCTATATAAGGGACAACCAATTTTTGTTCCGACAGTTATTCTTTGGTTATTATTCGTGGACTCTGAGATTTATACATATTCTAACCTAATTGGTGTAATTTTAGCTTGGATTATCTCATATGCAATAATTGGAGATTGGGTTCGAAAAATACCTGACATACTTGGAAGCTTTATCCTAGTTTACCTTTTTCATATATATTACCTTGTAGGTATTCATAGAATCCCGCTCATTGCCCCATTTCCGCAGTTTATATTCCCAGTACTTATAGGGATTCCATCTAGTACAATAGTCATTCTATTTAGAACTAAAAGAAGAAAAACCTTCTTCGAAAGACTGCGTGAGAAAAAAATTCCATATGATGAAAGATATTCAATAGATCTAAAATTGCCTGTGACTTGTCCTAAATGCGGCACTAAAGTATACAGTAATCCAAAATACTGCTGGAATTGCGGGGAAAACTTGGAAGAAACAATCTATTCTAAGATTATAACAAAGGCAGGGTGAGCATGATGCCATTGTATCTTGATTTCAGCTGGTTATTGAATATATTTCCATCGATACCTGCACAAACATGGGAATTGATCGCTGCTATAATATCCTTTGTGGTATTTCTGATGTTCATTCCGGGCCTAATTGCTTACATGATATTCAAAATTATAGGTCTAAGCGGATTTAAGAGACTATTCAGCTACGAGAAACGAGAATCTATTATGCATAGACTTCACCCATTACCAAAAATTCTCTTTGTTGTATTTGTAAGTTTGGGCGTGGCAATGAGCGACAGATTTGTAACGTTAGCTTTACTATTTTTGATATCGATTATAATGTGGTCTTTTAGCAATCCTAGTGAAGCTAAGGTTAGATTAATAACCATATTACTATTAACTCAATGGATCTTAGTCGCTTGGGGTCAAAGTTTTCTCAACCCAGGATTTACCCAACCAGTCTACACAAGAATATATGTATTTCCTAGGCCAATTAGATGGATGTTTACTGCCGCCACCTTAGAAGGTTTTAGCTATGGTTTATTCCAAGGGATTAGAATCGTCGCCGCAATGAGTGCTGCAGTTCTTTTGATTACAACAACGCATCCAAGCGAGATTATATATGGCCTTAGGAGTTTCAAATTACCTATGGAAATTAACTTTATGATTGCAGTTACATTTAGGAGCATTCCTGTTATTCTAGAAAAAAGCTCTCTTGTTCTTGCAGCAGAGAGAGCTCGAGGCCTAAAGCTATTTCCTTCACCATCGAAAAATCCAATAAAATTCCTTGGAGACTTCCTTCGGATATTTAAGGTTGTTTTGTTGGCATTCATACCAATTATAATTGAATCTGTACGTGCAGGACGTCAATTAGCATTAGCTGCAAGTGTTAAGGCTTTCAGAGCATATAAGAAGAGAACCTACTACAGAAAGATCCCGTTCACCCGTTTAGATTTAATATTGTTATTAGTTTTCATTGCGGGAATAATATTTGTAGTCACAGCTCCATTCCTAGCGGTATATCTTAAGTTACCTATCAGACTTTAAGAAGAAATCTAAGGTTACTCCTTTTTTTACCTGATTTTTCTCCTTAATAATCTCTAAGATTTTCCTAAAATCTGCCTGAAGAGTGTCTTTTAGAGCCGGATTATAAAGTGCTGCCGCCGGATGATATGTTGGTAAAACCTTGACAGGCACACCATTAATTTCTCCTTCAAAAAGAGTCCCTCTAACTTTTGTAATTCCCGAGACTTTAACTCCTATTTTTTCAAGGATAAATTTAGTGCTATGTCTACCTAAAGTAACAAGCAATTTCGGTTTTATTAAACTTATTTGCCTGACTAAATACGGGCTACAAGCAGAAATTTCTTCCTGTTTCGGATCCCTATTATTTGGAGGACGGCATTTCACAACGTTAGTTATGTAAACATCGGCTCTAGTTAAACCGATATCTTCGATAAGACTCGTAAGAAGTTTTCCCGCGGCGCCTACAAAAGGTCTCCCTTGGAGATCTTCATATCGTCCGGGCGCTTCTCCTATAAACATGATTTCTGCTTGATAGTTTCCTTCACCAGGGACAGCATTTGTTCTTTTTTTCCAGAGTGAGCATTTAGTACATCTTTTAATTTCCTCTTCAATTTTATGCATTTTATCCTCAAGAGTCAAAATAGCTCCCTCTCTTAGATTATCTTCGATCTAATCTAGGGACATACGGCTTAATATCTACAACTGGTGTTCCAATAAAAAGGTCCCTTATACCTTCAACTTTCAGCATAGTACCATCAATTCCTAAAAGTTTAACCACATTTAAAGCGATTGGGTTGGGTCGTGCTGGAGATCTAGTAGCGAATACGCCTGTTAATGGATTTCTAGGATCTCCACGAGGATGAACTTTTAGAATACTTCTCTTCTCAGGGGTGTCATTTTTATGCAACCAGGATAGAATAATTATGTGCTTGTAACGCTCTAAGCCTTGTAATGCTTTTTCAAATTCATCGTAGATTTCAACTATGCCTAAATTTTCATTTTTTTCGGCAATATAACCAACCGGAACCAAGCACAATTTGGTATAGTTCAATATACTCAACCTTTGAAGATTCTCTAGGAAGTTCTTAGTCGGTCATTTCTTTTGAAGCTTTATTTTTCTTTATATCTCTAACATTTTTAGGACTTTAGGCTTAGCCGTGGAGCTTTGAATAAATTTTACTAGAGCGAATGGAAAAATATGTATAAAAGCCTGAGATCTAAAAGTTATACTCCTAAAAGGTAGAACTAATTTTTTTGACTTTCTTTTTTAAGTAATACTTAAATAGGGAATACCAAATATAGTACGAACGGGGCTTCAAGAATGCCGAATTATGTTGTTGTCTCTGGTAAGATCCCAAAAGCTCTCAAAGAAAAAATAAAAAAATTAGGAATTAATATCAATCGAGTAATAAGACGGGCATTAGAGGAAGAAGTCAAACGTCGAGAGGAGGCTTTACTCAA
>JAGGXM010000184.1 GCA_021163045.1 Thermoproteota archaeon
CTCTACGGACTTACTTAATAGTTTCTTTATTGTAATAGTCCTAGTTGTTGTTCTGCTTGGTGTAGGTTTTATACGTACAGGTAAATATAACTATACATTATGGTCTTTCTTAGCTATTATTACGCTGATAATTGTAGCATTTATCTTCGATCTTACTGTATTCGGCCCTGAGGATTTCGCTGTAGATTTGAGCGATCCTCTAGCAATATTGTACTCTAAGTACTTCTACTTAATCCTGTTCTTATATTTCTTCCTAGAAATAACCTCATTAACATCTTATTTCTCAATATTTATCATGCCTACGATTGAAAAATTCCAGAGAATTTCTAGATCGATTTCCCTTTTAAGAGTAAAAGAAACGAGCAAACGAGTATTAACTGAGGAAAAAATTATAAAAAAGAGACCCAAAAAACTAGTAGAATCTCTAAGTCCTGTTGCTGCTGGATTCCTAAAAGATGCCTATGCAGGTTATGCTTTTCTGGGAGAGGGTAGCGCGGCCTATATTTCTGCGAAACTGCGAGCATATTTCGATTTTACAGCAAAAAAGAATCCGGAAATTATTGAGAAAATATCTGGTCTCTCTACAATAAGAGGAATCTCACAATTTATTGCTAGAACCTCTGGCTTTATGATTCTGAAGTTGCTATTAGCAATACCTATAACTTACGTTGCATTCCTTTCGCCCACGGTAATTTCCTTGTTATTTCCATCAGAAATTGTTGAGATTGCCTCTACAGAAACTATCGTCTTTACTGCATTCTTATTCGGATTAATTGTTTTCTGGTTCTCAGATTATCTCTTTAGTCGATACAAGAAACTCTCGGAATTTGCTTCTATATAAATTTCATTTTTAATTCTCAAGCTTTTTTAACTAAAATTAAGCTGCTGTTAATTCTCGAGCGATTTTTACTAAGAAAATGTTTTATGTATGTCTCTTTATTCACATTCCCATCTAAAATGGGCACTTTAGTTTAGATCCAAAAAATAAAAATACTTATAATTTGATCTGATTTGTGCAATCATATAATAAGCTCTTAAGGAGGATATTCAGAATGCCAAAAGAGATCGTAGATTTAAATGAATTAGATAGAATCCTACCAAAGACAAAGGAAGTTCGAGTTAAAAGAAAAAAGGATATCGTAAAGGTCAAATTTAGAACGAATAAGTATTTATATACAATCAAATTGACTGAAAAGGAAGCCGATGCTCTCCTTGAAAAAGTTAAAGAGACCGAAATAAAAGTAGTTTATTTTTAGCCTTTTATAGCTAATTTATACCAGCTCACATCCGATCGCATCACATTTAATTAAGTTTATCTCGTAATTTTTCAAATCAACAACAGGAAATAGTCCCGGTGTTGGCCTAATTCCAAGTTGCTTCTGCCAAGAAGTTAATCCTAAGAATGTCCCCGGGTTTATTAGTATGACACCGCCTTTACTTATTCGTATATCCGTAATGTGGAGATGTCCAGCAACGAAAATATCTGGAACATCATCGATAACGAGGATATCATCCTTCTGCGGCGCTAGAGGAATATTACCCCAAGTTGGGACCAAATGTCTTGTACGAAGAAGTTCTAACATTAATCGAGTGGGTTTATCAATAGGCATCTCCAGCTCTGCTGCAATATATTCTAACCCAGTTCCATGATAAACTAGTATCTTAACCCCGTCTATATCAATCCAGCTTGGGTTTCCCAATAGTGTTACATTCTTCAATTTTAGGATATCCGAAGATAGACTTTTAGGTATCGGGGGTTGAGGAATTAATTTCGATGCAGCATCATGGTTTCCGGGGATCAAAAGAATCTCTTTATCTGATGGTATTTTCGAAAGCAGCTTAGATAGCTCATAGTATTGATCTTTTATATCGAATATTTCTAGTTCCTCTCTCTGATTAGGATAAACTCCAATACCGTCAACAAGATCTCCTGAGATAATGATATACTTTATTTCCCTAGATATGTCAATCAGAGCTGGATCGTCGGATTTTCCATTTATAAAACTAAGAAAATTATCGAAATATTCAGCTAAGAATTGTTTACTACCGACATGAATATCCGACAAAAAAGCAATTTTGAGTGGAATATCTGTGTGATGTCGTTCTCGAATATGTGGGATATCCGGGAACAAGATTTCATCCACGAAGAACATATTTCCATTTCGACCATAAACTCTTAGAGCAACTATAGAATCTAAGAAAAGGTGCCTAAATTTCTCTCGATTATTACCTATAAAGGGTACATAAAATGTAGCGGTATTAAATGGATCTTCCCCGGAAATAATTCCACCTTTGCCGTTTTTTGCGAGATATTTAGATGAAACCATGATTATTACATACACGGGAAAATTATTAGTTTCGAAAAGTTCTTTTAGATCAGCATATGAGCTTATTCCTTTTTTTAAAAATATTCTACGTATTTTATTATACCTACTAATAAAATACTCTCTAAAGAAATCTACTGATTCAATAATACTGTAATATCCTGGCGATCGTATAATCTTTGGTTTTGGAATTACAATTTGATTACTTTCTTTTCGATTTTCTTGCATGTCTTTTTGGAGCTTTATGTTAGTTTTAGCGGATTCGGATGATAACTCTTTAGTTCTCGTTTTCTCTTCTATTTTTCGTATTTCTAGAACTTTAGCATTCATTCTTTTGTTTTTCTCCTCAATACGCATAAAAGTTTTGCTCTTATTACTCAGATCTTCTGTTTTTTTCCTGTCTTGTATAGTACTAAGGAAATCTAGAATGCTCTTTGCAGGCTTAAAGCTAGATTTTACTTTACTTTCTTCTAAATAAGCATCTTGTATATGACTTTCTTTAGCTCTGTTAAGTAGCTTAAGTATGATTTCGATAGTAAGTACAATATAATTTGCGTTTTTAATACCACTCTTAATTATATTCAATATTCTTTTCCGTTCCTCAAGATTCAAAGTATCTAATAAATTGCAGAGTAATACTGCTGCTTCGGGCGATATGTTAATTTTAAGTTCGTCCATAACGAAGCGTATAATTTCGATGCTTTTTTGATCTCGTAGTCGGATTATATTCATTATGATCCCTGCGCGCTCTTCTCTTTACCCTTTAGATCCCGGTTATTCCAGCTTAGCCAACGTTCCAATTTACTATAAACATATTTAACATCACATACTATAAATCATTTTATTATCACTTAAATTTTCTATTAAAATAATACTATATGAAAAGTAAAGCATCCTTTTATACATTATGTATACATTATGAGGTCTGATTTCCATGTCCATCGATGAGGTGCATTATTATGGAAATGATATAATTTTAAGGGCGGGAAATATAAGGGTTACAAGATTACATGTATTTAGGATAAGGTCATTCATTATAGAACTGTTGAATGCACTTGGTGAGGAATCTAATGCTTGGGGATCGATAATAAATGAGGCGGTTCATTATGCAATAAAACTTATCTATCTAAGAGAAAAAGTTAATTCTACTCTGAATGAACTTGCCTTGGTTGCTTTTTGGTTTACAACAAAAATTCGAGGCATAAATAAATTTAACATAATTAAGTTAATAAGAATTTCAAGAGAGCGGTTAAAAAGAAGAATCCTATATAGTAGGATTCTTAAATTAATGTCCCTTGTTAGATTATTAAATCAAGAAATTGACCCAAGGATAGAAATAAGAAAGTTAGCCATTAATGCAATTCCAAAGATATTAAAAAATCCGGCGATTTCCAATAAGTTACTAAGAGGCTATTCTGATAGATCATATCCAACATTATTACAAAGAAAAATAGTAAATCTAACAAAAATGTTAAAAGAATCTTGGCTTTCTGGGAACTCTAGAATTGTTTTTGCGGCTATATTAATATATCTCGCAGATCGCTGGATCGCAAAAGAAAATGAAAGAAAGCCAATACTATCAGCGAAAATTCTAGAGCGTATTTTCGGAATCAGCCAATTTACTATTCTTAGAAAATATAAGAAGTTGGCAAAGGATTTTGGAATCAATGTCTGATTGTATCTAATGGGCGTTGGCATTTCCTGATAGACTCTATAGATAACTGTTGATAAGTGTCGATAATTAAAGCCATTATGTACACTCTACCATATTTTAGAGGAAATTTATGAGTCTATTGAAAAAAAGAGTCTTTGCTAGGATCCTGAGTCGCATGATAAGTAACTGAGAATATTATGTTTATTTAATTACAAGTATTACTTTTTCGTTAAGAATTTTATTTACTTGGTGGTATTGAATGCAAAAAACTATTAATAATTCGGATCTAAGAAAAAAAAGTTTAAAGTACACGGTATTCCCTTTTGTGATACAAATAAAATATTCAATCGAAAATAATGGTTATGTTTACTATTATTCGATCTTAGAAGACAATAATATCAAAAAAATTAATGAAATATATACCCTCTTAACACCGCATATTGTAGAAAATATGTA
>JAGGXM010000084.1 GCA_021163045.1 Thermoproteota archaeon
AACTAATTTATCTTTTAATCCCATATTAGCACCTTTTTTTGAAAAGAGAGTAACTTAACACCAATTATATTAAATTTATAAATGTAATTTTAATATCTAAATTGGTCAGGCTTGGTTTGTATTGGTGTTTCGATGGCAGAAAAAAGTTTAACCACCAATGTTTTCCTATCCATATCGAAGAGCACTCTAGGTGAGCAGGCAGGAACCGAGCTCCTTGATGCTATTAAGCCAAAAATTTCTGAGAAACCGTCGCTAATTCTTTTGTACGCTACTAATGATGTGCTGGAACAATATAAACTTCTAAAGAAATTATATTTTGGCCTAGATAAAGTTTTAATAGTCGGAGGAACGGTTGATGGCATAATGACCTCTGAAGGCTATATTGATTCTGGCGTTGCGGCGCTTGTGATTGAGAGTCCGTTTATCTTTGCTGGAGGAGCTTACGATGAAGGGCTAAGTACGGAAGGAATAACAGTAGGTCTTCATGCAGCAATCGTTGCTTGGCAAAAAATGCAAAAAAATATAATTTTAGCTCTGCCAACATATATCAGCCATCCTGAATTACTAATTTCAAAAGGATCGCCTGTTGTTTCCCTCGTATTCGGTGCTGCAACACCAAACGTGCCACAAGAAGATCTATATAAGAGTATTATTTACCTTTCGAATTATACACCTCTTATTGGTGCCGTTATAGATACTAAGAAAAGCAATAGTTTTCTATATTTTAATGATAAACTTCTTTCAAATAGCATAATCGTTATATATTTGTTCCTTTTATCAAATCTTGGTATCGGTGTTGGAATCGATCATGGCTACGATTTAACAGGAAAATATGCCGTTATAACACGGGCATCAGGAGAAGCCGTTTTTGAGCTTGACGGAATTCGAGCTATAGATAAAATAGCAGAGCTGTATGAAACTAATACAAAAGACATATCGGCGAATTTGGAATTTTATAGAACATACAGACCTCTTGGAATTCCGACAATAGATGGTTTCTTAGAACCAAGAAAAATAGAACGTATAGGAAATAATGGAGAAATTTATATTTCCGGAAAGGTTCCCTCTTGGTCAGTTGTACATATACTTTCCCCTAAAAACATTCTAAAGGGAACCGAAAGAAGTATACAATATGCATCTCGTATATTTGAGGAAAAATCACCAAGCTTTGGATTAGTCTTTAATAGCGTTCATCGAAAAACTATAATTAAGGAAAATATTGAAAGAGAAGGCGAAATTATCTCGCGCTATTTAAAAGATATGCCCTATATAGGAGTGTATTCCGAGGGACAAATATGTTACTTTGGTGAGGGTACATCTGTGTATCATACAAATACTGTTGTTAGTGCGATAGTTGGGAAAACAGATTAAAGGATCTCTTGGTGTTGTTGCATGAATTTGGAGCAAATATTGATCCTTACTATCTTTATTATTATCATAATATCGATCTCTTTGGAGATCTTGGACAAAGCGATTTTGGTCTTTATTGGAAGTTTATTTACTTATGCAGTTTTATACGTATTCGAGGGCGTATCATACGCGGATCTCTTCAAGTTCGTGAATTTTAACGTCATCAGCATACTCGTTGGAATTATGATTATAGTAGAAATAGTCAAGGAATCCGGATTCTTCCAGTTTTTGGCGCTCAAAGCAGTAAAAATAACAAGAGGGAACCCTGATTTATTAATTTATATGATTAGCTTAATCACATTTTTAACCGGAGTTTTCATTTTGAATGTCGCATCCATTGCAATTTTACTAACAGTCACAGTGACAATAACCTTTGCATTAAAATTAGAGGCTCGACCATTTATAATCTTGGAAGCAATTGTGGTTGATATGGGTGCGATGTCTCTTTATTTAGCAAGTGTTCCGAACATACTTATTAGCACATTAGGTGGCGTGGATATTATCTTTTTCTTGGTGAACATCTTACCGTTTTCCATGCTTTCTCTTTGGTTTTCAATGATGTATTTTTCTAGGCACTTCGGTGAAATGCCTGAGGTAGATATCACAAGAAAAATGGCTTTGATCGAACTTGATGAATGGACCTTAATTAAGGATCTAAAAGCATTTTATGCTTCATCTATAGCGATAGCAGCAATAATTCTCGGTTTCACTATATATCCCGATAAGGCATTTATTGTGGTTTTATGTGCAATCGGCTTAATCCTTGTAGTGGATATTGATTTTAAGGAAATTCTGAAAAATATTGATTGGGGTACGATATTTTTCTTTATAGGATTATTCATTTTAGTTGGAGCCTTAGAACATGTAGGACTTCTTGAAATCTTAGGTCATTTGCTATCTAATTTCATAGGAAAAAATATTCTGCTTGGGTTATTAGTTATTCTTTGGATCGTTGCATTTCTAAGTGGTATTATTGATAATATAGCATTAACATTAATCTTCATACCAATAATTAAAACTCTTGTAGAAGTTTTTCCAAGTAATGCATATCTTTTTTGGGTAGCGTTAGTCATCGGAACCAATGTGGGCGGAGAAGTCACTCCGGTGGGAAGTCCTACTGCGATTATTGCGATGGGCTTTAGTGAGCAGTATGATATGGAAATAAAATTTAAGGAATTTCTGAAAATAAGCCTAACATGGTCGATAGGTAGTTTATCTTTGGCGACTGGATATTTGCTGTATCTTCTATATCTTTCGCCAATAGTAACCGTCTTTCCATTTTACTTATTATCTATATCGATACTTGGAATCACACTTTATGAGGGACTGATTGCAGAGATCAAAGGTAAACCAAAGATTTCAGATATCTTACGGAAATTAAAATTAAAACTTCAGACTAAAGATAGAAAAAAACAACCCTTAACAGCTTAAAATATATTATTGTAAATGGGTATCTAAGC
>JAGGXM010000044.1 GCA_021163045.1 Thermoproteota archaeon
ATTGTAAAACAATAATCGAATTATTTAATTTTATTTAAAAATTTAAAAATATACATATATTTAAATGATCCAAAGAATTAAAATAAACTATAAAATGCTCATGGAGTTGTAAATTTTGAGTAATAATAGAGGGTTTGTGCTCGGATTAATTACCTTAATAGCCTTAGCGTTTATACCGAGCATTAAGTTGCATGCAGGTCCTGTGTATAACAATAGTGCGTTCTTTCCTAATGGAACAGAATTTTCACTATATTTGAATGGAACAGCATATCTAGAAAATACAACTTCGAGGGAAGTAATAATCAATGGATCTGAGAGTATATCTCTTCGCTTTTCCCTTGCTAGTAAGAGAATTGATTTTAGTTATATTGGTTGGGGTGGAATAATAGAATTACCCTTTGAGATACTCCCAAACAGATCTGAAATACCATTACCTCCCTTAGTAGCGATTAAAGAGGGTACTAACAGAGTATTCTTCCCGCAAATAATTTTCGATATATTAGAAAATAGAACACAGGTAACGGATCCGATGGGGCTTCTTAGTAATCTTTTTATGGCGGGAGTAAGTGAACGAATCTATGTCATAAATCCGTTTTATATACCAATTAATGTTCAAGAAGGCGATAAAATCGAATATGGTTTTTGGGATACGCAGACAGATAATGGCTATATTTCAAAAGCGATTATTGTGGGTGAGGAAAGCATCAATACACAGGCAGGCACATTTAATGCATGGAAAGTAAATGTGAACTTCTCAGATTTCTCAGGAATAGCGTATAGTATTGGTTCGATTATCGGTGTTGACGTACTAAGATTACTTGCAGAATCGCTTGAAACTACGGAGGGCCAAGTAGAACTTCTACTGAATTCCATTAAGTTATTAGGTTCAATTTACTATGATAAGGCTTCTGGTTGGTTACTTAAAGCGAATATTGGTCTTTACTTTAATACTGAATCTGTAGATGCCCTTGAGAATATTGAAGGAGAGATCAGCGGAACCTTAGATCTAGAACTTATAAATCCAGGAACCGTAAATGTTGGTGGAGCAGGAATATTCCAAAGGTTAACAGGACTTCCAGATGAGACATTAATAGGAATTGATGCTGCATTTATCTTTATAGTTTTATATATAGTACTTCGTAGGAGATAAGGTGTCTTTATGGGTGTAAAGAGTTTCTTTGCTGGATTGTTTGTAGGATTAATATCAGGTATGCTTCTAGCTCTAACTTCAGACTATGCGGGTCTTGTAATTGGCGCACTCATGGGCGGTTTCGTTGCAGGGTCAAAAAAATCAGGTGCTACTGTTGGTTTTCTTATATCGCCCATAATAATGTCTACACAATATCTAGTATATATTCTCATGCAGCTATTCTCAGGAGCTATAGATATATTTTATTTTCTCGTACTGTATTTTGGTTCCCTTCTTAACATTTACGTAATAGTATTCTCTATTATTGGGTTGGTAGTCGGATTACTTGGAGGAGTAATAAAGGAGAAAATTTCTAAATAAAATCTTTTTTCAATTTTTTAAAAGATAATGGAATTATACTATTTTTACCTTAAAATGTCCCTTATATATAAGGGAAAAATTTAAAAAAGATCCTAGGATTTTCTATTATTTCCTCATCAATATTTGATGATGACTAACTTACTGGAGATTGAATATTTACTGAGATGAAGGATAATGGCAAAGATACTTACTCATCCGTATCTTCAAAGCTTACTAACAAAACTTAGGGATAAAAATACGAAGTATTCGGTATTCCGGGACATTGTCCGAGATTCTGGCAGATATATGGCATATGAAATATCGAGGGAACTCGATTTTAAGAAAGTTACAGTAGAGACTCCATTAGGAATCGCAGAAGGATTGGTTTTTTGTAGTGATATAGTCCTTATAATGATATTAAGAGCATCTCTACCTTTGGTAGATGGAATGATGGAAATTTTTAAACATGCGAGAGTCGGCGTGATTTCGGCTAAAAGAATAGAGGAAAAAAAGGAAAATAATACGATATTTAATGTAGTAATTCCTTATGAACGAATCCCTGATGTTGATGGGAAAACTGTAATTATCGCGGACCCCATGTTAGCTACAGCTACTACTATGATTGAGATCCTAAAGCGAGTAAAAGAAAGAGGCAAGCCGAAGAAAATAATAATCGCTACGTTAATTGCATCGGAATATGGAGTAAATCGTATAGAGCGACTTCATCCAGATGCTCAAATTTATACACTGGCGATCGATAAAGAGTTAAATGAGAATGGGTATATTATACCTGGATTAGGTGATGCTGGAGATAGGGCATTTGGGACTAGTTAAACGCAATTTTAATAGAAATCTTTTCATTGTACATTTCTATTTATATTTATTATGTCAACACCATTTCGAGAATTTGCATTAATGTGTGAAAAGTTGGAAAATATATCTAGCAAGCTTTCTAAAATACAATTAGTTAATTCTTTTTTGAAAAAATTAGTTCCTGACGAATTGCCTATTGCTGTGAGAATGATTATCGGAAAAATATTTCCTCCGTGGAGTGATAAAAACTTAGATATATCTTGGAACTCCATTTTGAAGATCTTAAAATCTCTGACAAAAATCGATGATAAAGAAATCATTGAAATTTATAATAGATGCGGAGATCCTGGCGAACTATTTAGAATTGTTATGAAAGAAAAACAACTCACTAAGCAACAAGTATTACTTGGTGGAAAATTAACAGTATTAGAAGTTTACAGAATGTTTGAATCGATAGCAAGAATAAAGGGAAAGGGTAGCCGAGAAAGAAAAGAGAGAATACTTTATGCGATATTAAGTAAAGCAGAGCCTCTAGAGGCTAAATTTATCATAAGAATGATCTTAGGAGAAATGAGACACGGAGTTTCTGAAGGTATAATGGAAGAAGCGCTTTCAGATTATCTTGGGGTACCCTTAGAAACTTTGCGAAGAGCGCATATGATATTTGGAGATTTAGGTAAAATTATTGAAATCGCAGTAAGGGAAGGAATTGAACACATTATACACCCAAAATTCAGATTATTTAACCCAATAAAACCGATGTTAGCCCAAACAGCACAAAACATACAGGAAGTTATTAAAGAGCATGGTAAAACGGCTTTTGAATATAAATTTGATGGAGCAAGAGTCCAGATTCATAAAAAAGATGACGAAGTAAGGATCTTTAGTAGAAGATTAACGGATGTTACAATAAGTTTACCAGATATTGTTGAACTTATTAAGCGTGAAATAAGGTCTAGAGAAATAGTTGTTGAAGGGGAAGTAATTGCTATCAGTAAGGATAATAAACCATTACCATTCCAGCAACTAATGAAACGATTTAAAAGGATTAGAAACATAGAGAAAAAGGTTAAAGAGCTTCCAACACGTCTGTTTTTGTTTGATATACTTTATTTAGATGGCAAATTACTGATTGATGAGCCATACATAAAGAGAAGGGCGCTTCTTGAAAATATTGTGAGAAATATAGATCTAGCTCCTATGTTAGTGACAGATAACATATCAGAAGCACAGAAATTTCTGGAACAGGCATTGGAACACGGACACGAGGGTTTGATGGCCAAAAAGTTGAATAGTAGATATACTCCCGGTGTTCGGGGGAAAAATTGGTTTAAAATAAAAAAAGCATTACGATTGGATCTAGTTATTGTTGCTGCTGAATGGGGACACGGACGACGGCATAATTGGTTATCAGACTATTATTTAGCTACAAGAGATCTCGAAACCGGAGAGTTTCTTATTGTAGGTAAAACGTTTAAAGGTCTTACAGATGCTGAATTCAAAGATATCACCAAGAGATTATTAGAGTTGAAAATAGGAGAACGCAGAAGAACGGTATTTGTAAAACCAGAGATCGTAGCTGAAGTGGCGTTTAATGAAATACAGAAGTCGCCTAAGTATAAATCTGGTTATGCGTTGAGATTCGCCCGAATTGTAAGAATTAGGGAAGATAAAAGTCCTGAGGATGCGGATTCAATTCAACGAATAAAAATACTTTATGAGAGACAGTTTAAAGGAAAATCCATGAGATAAAAAATCTTCATTTATTTTTGAATAAGTTCTATAAATTTGTTTCTCTCCAAGCGTAAAATTTGTTTTTCAAAACCAGG
>JAGGXM010000076.1 GCA_021163045.1 Thermoproteota archaeon
ATATAGAATAGGTGGAACTTTTAATTTATCTACCTCTAGACTTTATAGGAATCCTCTTAATATATCCACACTTGAGGCATCTAATAACTATATGAGAAGTCCTATTTGTTCTTAACCTAACAACCATTGTTTTACCAGGTATTATTAAGCTCTTGCACTGTTTGCAATAGAAATATTTATAAATTTTAGGAATTTTCACGCCTGTAATTTTTCCTAACTTACGTGCAATTTGCCCCAGTTCTTCAGCTAAGCAAATATTCCCACGAATGCCTTCTTTCAAGGCTTGAGAGAGTAGCGATTCGATGTTCCTGCGAGAGATATATGCTCGTAATGAAAGTATTCGTTTCTTTTTTCTTCCACGGATTCTTGTCATAGTGAATTGCACCAAAAGGATCAATAAGACTCTCTCTTACTTAAGGCCCCCGTTAGAAGTGCAATGATATTTATCAGTGAAGAGACTTCCACATGAGCATTAATAACCATAAATCCTAAGAAAGATAAAGCAGTAGAAGGGGATCCAATGGCTAAGAGTACTAAAATTAGGGCTGATATAAATGGAGTAAACAGCCCTATTAAGATAGCCTTCCATGGAGATTTTATAATTCTCCCAATAATTATGCCTGTTGTAAATAGAGCAACAAGAGTTCCTACGATATGTATCCGAATTTCATCAAAGCTGGTAACAAGAAAATATGTTAAAGTGACCAATGTAAGGCTCCCTACAATTCTGCTGGGTCCACTAAAATAAAAGCCGAGAGTCTCCAATAGAAAATAAGCATCAGAGGGATTTGGGGTTATTATCTGAATTAAAAAGATAATCAAAAGTAATTGAAAAACCGAATAAACAATAGATGATGTTAATGTATTACTAGCCTTCTGAATCATCATCCTAACATCCCTAACTAAATAGCAGTAAGTATTATTATATCATCCTTAGTTACTAGAATAGTCTCTTCATGTTGGGCTACTGGGTGGTTTACATCTTCTTGGAGAACAGGATATGGAATAAGGACTCCCTGTCTCTCTAAAGTTGCAACGCCTATTTTAACAGTAGCGCTATCGAATTTCCCAAGAAGCCATCTAACTGCGAACGGTAGTGTCCTCATATTTCTCGATATGAAATTAAGAATTTTTCTTGCAGCTTGCACTCTAATTGGCAGACGTTTTGGAAGTTCAGGCATTAGGCTATAAATTCTAATATCATCTGAGCTTTTCGCGTAACCATTTCCTGTAGTTACGAATATTTCGATAGCATAAATTTCACCAGGCTCTATTGTACCGGGAGCATGAGTTTTAGAAGATGTGGGTACTTCTTTCTCTCCGTGTAACTTGTATTTTTCAATCTTATGGCCATTTAGATTTTCAATTACGTTAAAGCCTCTTTCTTTAACGAAATCCTCTATTTTTCCTCCAATTTCTGCTAATTGTATACCCGGCTTAATGTTGTTTATAGCCATAAAAACAGCATCCTTAGCTGTTTCTATCATGCTTCTCATATCATCATTATCTCCGAAGTAATAACTCACAGCATTGTCAACGGAATAGCCATCAATATGAACCCCAAAGTCCACTTTTAGTATCTTTTCCTCCGGAAATATTGATTCCTCAGCAATATTCGGCGTATAATGTGCAGCTATATTATCTAAACAAGTATTGACCGGAAAAGCTGGTGAGCCTCCCAGTTCATAAATTTTTTTTTCAATGCTAGTAGCTATTTCAAGCAACTTCGCTTTTGGTAGAACAATTTTAGGTAAGAGCTCCAGTTTAATCGTTTTTGCAATCTCTCCTGCTTTTTTACTTAAACTAACAATTTTTTCTTTTTCATTATTTTCGGGCACTTTTAAAGCCACCTATATCAATTACTATCTTGTCTTTTTGAGAGAGACTATTTTCGCTTTACCAACCATAATCCAATATTCCACATAGGTACCTTCGGTTATCTTATTTCTTATCGCTTCATCTTCGGGTAAAGGCATCACGATAACATCGTATGTTTCAGAATCCATGACTTCCACAGAATCTCCAGAGACACTTATTACTTGGCCTTCTTTTTTATGTATCATAGGGACAGGAATCTTATCACTAACAGGTTTTATAATACTTCTCTTAACGCCATCAAAAACTCCAACAGCAACGATTCTAGCTTTTGCTGCACCATGCTTTCCCGGCTTGCTTTTGGATAAATCAACTACACGACAAGGTTCACCATCAATAACAATGTAATGTCCCGTCTTTATTTTGGAAACGGGTGTATATTTTATATCTCCAGATGCATCATCAGACATTTCAAAAACACCTTACAAGAGTAATTTACCTTATTATTCAAATAGAACTGTTATAAACTTAATTAAAAATAGTGACGAATCAATAAATATAATACGTTGAGGCGGAAAAGTATGAGTAGCCTAAAAAAGAGGGGAGACAAGAGACTTTTAAAAGTACAAAAGTTAAGGAGAGAGATATTAGGAAAGCGAAAACGCAAATTAAGAATTCCAGATAATGTCATAAAGGTCGAATCACCTTCACCAGAAAAAGTCCATGAAAGAGTCCATGAAGTTACTATTAATTTCATAAAGAAGATTTTAGAAGGTAAGGATCCATATTTTGAATTACCCTCTAGAAGTCCGGATAATATAATCTATGATCCCATGTTAGATATGGTTTTCTTAGGCAGAAAGTATAAAAAGAGAAGCTTCATATCTCTAAGATCTACACGAGAAACCACGATTACTGCTAGGATTTTAAGCATTGTGCATGAACTTTTAGAGGAGAATATTCACGCAACCAAGCGAGAGGTTTTCTATAATGATGTTAATCTCTTTAAGGATCAAAGGGAAAGTGATGATGCACTAGAAGATGTTGCTGCCATGTTAAATGTTGAGAGAAATGCATTACATGTAGTTGCAAGCGCAAAGGGTGCAGTAATTGGAAGATTAAGATTTCGTGAGAGCAATGATTTAATAGATTGTACGAAAATGGGAACTGGTGGTAAGGCAATAACACCATTAGTGGATACTATAACGAATATAGAGAGTGATGCTGAGTTTATATTGGTTGTAGAAAAAGACGCCGCCTTTATTAGACTTGCTGAAGATAAGTTTTATGATAAATATCCGAGTATAATTATAACAGGGAAAGGCCAACCAGATATTGGTACACGTATGTTTTTGAAACTTTTAGTTAGAGAATTAAAGCTACCAGTTTTAGCATTAGTTGATAGTGATCCATTTGGATTGCATATAATGTTAGTATATGCTGTCGGTTCAAAGAGAATGAGTTATGAAACACCGTTCCTCACAATCCCTGAAATTAAGTGGCTTGGGGTCAGGCCATCGGATCTAGACAAATATAAAATTCCTAAATCAGTTCGTATACCCATGACAAAAAATGATATTGAGCGCGGAAAACAGCTTCTTGGAGAGGAATTCATCAAGCGAAGACCTGAGTATGTAAAGGAGATAGAACTAATGCTCAAAACAAAGGAAAAGGCAGAGATCCAAGCCCTAGCAAGTAAAGGCTTCAGATTTCTTACTAATACATTTCTCCCAGAGAAAATAGAAACAGGTGATTGGATCTAAAGATGGTGCGCCGGGCGGGATTCGAACCCGCGTCATCGGCTTGGGAGGCCGACATCCTAACCAACTAGACTACCGGCGCGTAAGACGTCAATAACTTAGCATTGCACTAAATAATTTCAATTCAGAAGAATAATATTAATTTAAAAAAATTATGAATGAATTCGTATTAATTATTTAAGGTACTCCTCGAATTCCTCCTTTTTTGCTAGTCTAACGGTACCATAGCCTACGAATATGATCTTGTCTGGGGCTAATGCTCTGATTACTTCTGGACGGTGCGTTGCTACAACAAGAGTGATCTTACTATCTCTTACTAATTTTGAGATCTTACTTGCTACACGCATAGCAGTTAGAACATCTAAATGCGCCGCGAATTCATCTATTAAGACAAGATTCGGCTTTTCTGCTAAGATTGCAGCTATTTTGGCCCTTTCTTTTTGACCTGTAGACAGCTCATCGAATTTGGCTCTATATAAGACAGCATCACTAAGCCCAGATTTATTCAAAACCTCGATAGCTACATGAACATCCTTTGTTTTGCTAAAAATATATTCGAGAATTGTTTTTTCTCCAAAATTTGGTTCAACTTCATTTGGGATAATAGCATTTACATGAACATTCAACGGCATAATAATTCGCCCTAATGTCGGCATATAGTATTTATCCTTAAGGCCTATTGCAGAGTAATAGATCAATCTTATAAGCGTCGTTTTTCCCGCGCCGGAAGCACCCACAATTACTACGATCTCACCAGGATTTATTTCTAAATCTACATTTTTAAGAACAAATCTTTGCATAACACGATGTCGAACACCAAAGGCTTCTAAGACATTCCTAAGCTCCTCGGGAAGGTCTTCTATGCTTAAAGTATTCTCAAATACCTTCATAACGTTTTTTAGGATAATAGGGCTATCCAATGGTGTAGTTTTTCCAAATCTAGATACACAGAGTCTGCCTTTATGCTCTTTTGCTTCAGAATCTGTTTTTAGGAATTCCTCAATATAATCCTTAGCATCATTGGATAACGGGTAAAATAATACAGGTCTTCCGCTAGCAGTATCCCATAGATATTTAAATCCAACATGCTCAAAGAAGGGATTAAATCGTGCCATCATTGCAATGGTTTCCACAATCTTCTTTCTTCTACGCATCTCAGGAATCCTTCTTTCTTTAATCCACTCAAGCGCTGCATTTACGGAAGCCTTACCCAGACCGTCAGATCTATAATCTGGATGTACTACTACACGAGAAATTCTTGCTGAGGCAGTATTAGATTCCTTAATTGCATCCCATTTCGCCTCTTCCCAAAGCATGGACATAGCAATACTTACCTTATACTTAGATCTTAACATTGTTAATTTCTCTTTTAGATTCTGCTCAGGCCAAAATACGGGATGAAACCAATCGCTAGGAAAAACTTTTTCTCTGATGTTTTTAACGACAGTTCCATCTGACAGTCTTCTATTCATTCTAGGTATTGGAGGATCAACTCTAACATATGAGATAATCCTCGGCTCGTAGGGAGATCTTTCAACTAATTCTAGTATCATAAATCTTGAAGCAGGAGTAGAATCCTTTATTTCTAAAATATGAACATATTCGTTAGTTCTACAATTCGGACAGATTGGTTTAGTGTTGGATTCAATAAATTCTCCGCATCGTTCACAACGCCAAATTGCCACAAAACTTTTCTGAGAAGCATAGTGAAACTGCTCCAATTCGGCTATTGCCTCAAAATCCGACTCAAAGACAGCCTCTCGTGCTTGTATTTTATAGGTATATAGGCTTCTTCCTGTTACTGGATTTACTCGGGGTAATTCGAAAGTTTTCTTGAATGGTTTCCAAACAAGGAATTTTTCTTCATCATATATCTTCCAAAGCATATAGTCATCAAATTTCAGAACATATTTGTTCTGCTCATTTCTCGTTGGCGGCTTTAAAATTTCAATCTCTACAGCGTCACCATTTAAGAACCATTGAGCGATATTTCCGGTCATATACAGTTGATAAATTTCCCCTTCTATATCGACTTCAAGAATACCAAACCAGCGATATTTAAACCGAGGCAGGTTCTTTCCAGTAACGAAACCTTTTAATATTTCATTCTCAATTTCAGACATAACAATAACCCACTAGTATAATTATAC
>JAGGXM010000091.1 GCA_021163045.1 Thermoproteota archaeon
CTGTAGCATAATCGTTACAGTCCTAGCAACGTGAAGAGCCTATACTTGCATCATTTATATTTTCTTATTTTAAGTTAATTCAACTTATAGTATATAAGGTGAATACCAAGATTTAGTAGAGATTATTTGAAGGCTTGGATCACTACTAGGAGTTTAAATTTATATCATAAATTCAATATCTCGATATATGATGGTATTAATGTATCATGGTGCAGTTGATGGCGAAGTACATCTTGCTATCAATAGCATTTCCACAGTTGAAACCCGACATCGCAAAAATCTTTAAAATAAGCGAGAAAAAATTAGACTCACTCCAACGAGTTGCAAAAGATATTAATTTGATAAAAATGGGCCTAAATTTGCTAAATATACAAATAAGTTCATGGTTCCTAGAAGACTTCCTCCGTAAGAGGGAAACACGATGGGATACATTAAATGAGTTCTTCAGGGAGTACCCAGAGATCGCATTAAAACACAAGGACTTGCTATTAAAGCTAATCAAGAGAGGAAAATATCCGACCCCAGAGATTCTAATGAAAATCCTTGCGGAAAATCTTGAAATCCTAAGCGATCCCAAATGTCCGCCCTACTACATACTCTTTGCCCCGAAAAGCAGGTTAGGACGAGCTCTCGATATGCTCATTAAAAGGATCGATATGAATGAAATTCTTAATGCAGTATCCGCAAAGATCCGTAAAAATCTTGAAACGGGCATCTTGCTTCTAACAATAGCTCCAGATGACATTAGAAAAATAGCATATGATTTTATGGAAGACCTTAAACCTAAATTTATAAATTTGCTAATCCAAGATAGTGATCCTAACATTAAAGAAATAATAGAAACTGCTGATCCTAGATTCCTTGCTTTAATGAAATTAAAAAGAGGCTTCTCCTGGATAGACCTAACAAAAGTAATAGATAAAATAAAGGATGATGAGCTCCTAGATTTCATGAAAAATTGGCTTAAGGGTAAAATTAAACTAAACCATACAGAAGAGCTGACCTTAATAAGAGTATTCTTTAAAAGACATCTCAATGAAAAATACCAGGATATCGCCTATGACTCACTATATGATGTGCTCAGTAAAAATTTTGATTCTATTCGAGAACTCGCAAGTTTCGTGGATATCGAAATACTACTGCAAGTTTCTCATAAACTCTCTAAACTTGGTAAGGCTGTAAAAATCTTAAATGCCTACGAAAAACTCTTATTTATGGATCTAGACCCGAAAATCATCCTCAAGAATACGAGAGAAAAACATAAGGACTTCGCTATTAAGTACCCTAAGAGACTTCTAGCACTCTGGAAACAAGCAGGATATCCCAGATTAGAACCAGAAATTGCATTTATCATAAGTACCAGAGATGCAAACTCGTTTATTAGAGCTATAGAACTCTTCGGTGTCGAAAAGTGCCTGGAATTTGTCCCTAATTTAGATAAGAAAGCTAAAAAAGAGGTTCTATTGCACCTCGCACAAAAGGAAAACTTCGAACTCATCGACTCCGTAGTGCCCCCAGAGGAAATATTCAGCGAACCTGAAATTGTTAAAAATCTGACTGAAACAAACTTCGAATACCTCCTAAAACACGCTAAAGATATCCCATGGAAAGTCTTAGATATGATAGGTAATATTCCAAACAAATCCGCAATCATTCTGATTGAAAACATGATCCGCGAAAAGGACGATATAATATCTCCGCTTGACCTGAATCTACCTCCGGAAATCATCCTTAAAGCTACACAAAATTGGCATAACGAAATCGCCAAAAAATATCCTAAAAAGCTATTAGATCTATGGAGATCCGCGGGTCGCAGATTCTTGGATCTGGACTTGGCACTTGAATTAATAATCTCACATGGGGATCTGAATGACCTGATATTCCTCGCGGATAAAGATATAAACATCATCCTCAATAGGTTGAATGAAGTAAAGGATTCTAGAAGAGAAAAACTTTTGATATACCTTGCTTCAAAAATTGACGTGCTCAAGTTACCAATAGATCCGAGTGAACTACTATCAATACCAGAACTCGCTAATCGGGTAAATGATCAAAGGTTCATAGTAGATAACTTCATCAAAGCCCCGAAAAATTTACAAAAAATGCTACTAGAAAAACTCGATAGAAACCATAAGATAAAACTTGCATCGAAGCTGCCTCCAGATAACCTTACTGAAATCATAAATACATTCAACGACTCAGAAATTAAGATCCTCGTCGGTAAACTCGTGGAAAAAGGAGACCTTCAAAAAGCTATAGATGTAATCTACGAGACTAAAGCTTTATTTGCAATACCTAAAAAACTCTGGGCGCGTATCTGGAAAAATTATCCTTACCTTGCAGCTTACGGAAGTAGATACCCTGAATTCATGGCTAAAGGCGCATTAGTGCTCAATATTAAAGAGCAGTGGATATTAGATAAAATGATGGATCTAATAGAAGAGAATCCTACAGTTTTTAGCGATATCATCCTCGATCTCTATCAAAATATGTATATTAATCCAAGATCCTTCCTTAGAAAAGGGCACTTCCTTACAGCAAGCGCGCTACTCTTCATGCTCAATCAAGGTGATAAAAAAACTATCAAATGGCTGACGAAAAAAGCTAAAAACATTCCTACAGATCTCAAACTACTAAAGAAAGAGGAAACATCA
>JAGGXM010000016.1 GCA_021163045.1 Thermoproteota archaeon
CTTATATTATTTTTTAGAGCAAATTATTAGAGACAATCAAATTTTGAGGGAAAGTTTTGAGCGAATCTCGATACAAAAAAATAATGTATCTGCCCTTTAAGAGAAAATACTTTTTTCTATATCTCATAATCTACTTGTTCATGTGGAGTTTCTTATTCCTTACATATGGTCTAGTATTCCGATTGGGGCTTGGATTAACTAGTTGGCAGGCCTTTCTAATAATTCTTTTCTCGTTATTTGGTAGTGTTATAAATATACCAATTTACCATATAACTTCCTGTAGGCCAGTAGTTAAGGGCATAGTCGTTCGGCTTTTTTGGATAGATTGGGTTATACCAGAAGTTACATGGGAAGAGAACAAAACACTTATTGCTGTAAATCTTGGTGGTTGCATTATTCCAGTAGCATTATCGATGTATATTATATATAATCTCATCATAGTGAAAGGTTTGTTTATATTACTTAGCTTAATTAGTGCAATTGTATTAAACTCATTACTGATATATTCAGTAGCTAAACCAATTCCCGGCTTAGGAATTGCAACGCCAACGTTAGCACCACCTTTATTTACAGTCCTAGTAACATATATTCTAGCTCCAATAGATATAGGATACAATATCTTTGGATTTGCTTATGTTGTCGGCACATTAGGGGCATTAATAGGCGCAGATTTAATGAACCTGAGAAAAATTCCAAAATTAGGCGCACCAATAGCCAGCATTGGTGGTGCAGGTACGTTCGATGGTATTTTTATAACAGGTCTTTTTGCGATAATCCTTATGTTGCCTTAATAAATAATAGATCGAGCTTTCAGCTTCTAATCTTCATTTTTTTAACTTTTTTTGGAAATACACGTAATTTTATTAAAATAAAAAGGTTCTATCATCTTAGCAATAGAGATTTCATGAGGTAATTAGAATAAGAACGGAAATTAAATACAAGGAAATTTATGTTAAAAGCATCCTATCCAAAAGTAAAATCTATGGTGTGGATTATTCTATTAACCCGTATTTTGGATGCGAACATGCATGTACGTATTGTTATGCACGTTTTCTCTTAAAGGTTCGGGGCGAAGACCCAACACGCTGGGGATCTTTTGTTCATATAAAGATAAATGGTGTCTCTGTTTTAAAGAAAGAAATCTGCAAGGCAAAGAGAGGAAAAATCTTATTTAGTAGCGTTACAGATCCATATCAACCGATAGAATCTAAGTATAAATTGACCAGAAAGCTATTAGAAATTGTCCTCAGAAGGCAATTTCCAGTAGTTATCTTAACGAAATCGAACCTAGTTCTAAGAGATATCGATATATTTAGAAAGTTTAATGATATTGAGATTGGTCTTACAGTGACAACAATATCCGAACGAATAAGTAAGATATTTGAACCTCATGCTCCTAGTCCAATGATGAGAATAAATGCACTGAGCAAATTATCTAAAGAGTTTGATACATACTTGTTTCTAGGTCCTATTATGCCAGTTATTTCTGAAAGCGAAATCGAGGAAATTGTGGAAACTGCATATAATTCTGGTGTTAAAAGAATTATAGCAGACAGACTTAATATGAAGGGTGGTAACTACTTAACTATACGTGAAGCTCTTAAAAATTTCCCTTTAGATGAGGTAAAGAATTTTTGGTATTCATTATGGGATCCTTCTTATTATAGGAAAGTCAGGGTGCTGTTACATAATTTGAGTAATAGATTTGGCATACCTATCGATTTTTGCTGGTAAAATAGAAAATATAGAAAAATTTTTTCTCCTTACTATTTCGCTAATGTACATTAGGTTAGATCCATTAAAGAAAAAGATCAATCTCAGTTAAATCCCAAGTTTCTTTAAATTTGGGGGGATTCTCTTATTACATATTCGGCTTGTAGAAAAATGTAGTTAGTTTTTCTTGTGTTCGAAGATCTCGAAGGATTTTGCTTACTTTCACCCAAGTATTAACACTTATTTTCAGAGAATTTGAAATATATTCTAGAACCGCCTTAAATGAGCTGAATTTTTTAGGCTTATGCTTCAAAGCGCATCTAACACTTTCACGTACATGCCATACGCCTAAGGGAAGGATATGACCTGGATAGGTTTCCCTCAGTACTAGGACTCTTGCTTGTTTTCTAATTTTAGTTAGATATTCGGAGACGGCTAATCTTGTCGCGTAATAGCAGCCGCCGATACTAGCATAGGATGTCCTACCCCAATATGGTTCAAAATCTCCTGCAATAGCTATTGAATCGCTGAAAATATTCCAAGCAGTACCCGGATACCAAGCTTCTATGAATTCGAAACTCCAAGCATCAGGTATCAAAATCACAATAAATTTATCATCAAAGTTTTCTGTCTCGAATAGCATATATTCACTAATTATTGGATAATTCTTAACGAAATTATCTCGTAAAAATCTTGAGAGGGTACTATCAACAGCAGTTATACTCCATCTTGTTGGTACTAATTTTCTTTCATTTTTCATCCCTAGAAGTCCCATACTAAAGGCACGAATTATTCCTGAAATAAAAACACCATTTCTATAAAGGTAATAAAGAGAATCTACTGCTTTAAGATCATCATCAAAACTTATTTTCTCAATTCTGTGATCAACATGAATATTACTTACATCAATCTTTAATAGTGGTGCAGAAGGACCTATTGGCTGTGCTTCACTATCAAAAAGAATACCTGAAGGTCTTCTTTTAAGAATTAAATCAGAATCTACAGAGATTTTACTCATAGAAAGCTCTTGTATTATTTCTACGAGCTTCTTTTTTTCTCCAAATTTCCTTATATGCGTAAGAGTTTTTCCCCGGACTAATGACAATCGAAAATCGATTATCTCATTTAGCTTTTTACTATGCCATAACTCAGGTGTATCCAGGATCCTAGTATCGCCAGAAAATGGTGGAACAAGAGGTCCAATCCAAACGTAAGGATATCCGAATCTTCCAACAAAGACTCCTGGAGGGGAAGACCCTATTATCACTCGGCTATTTATCTTCGATTCAATTTTGCGAAATGAATACCATTTTTCTATGATAGGGCATCGCTTTCTTCCGCAGAGTAGTTTTGTTCCTCTGCAAATTAAACAAATATCTGATCGAAACAATTTTTGGGGTTCGATAGAAATATTAGATAGTTCACTAGCGGACTTTTCATCTGTAATTATATGAGATATCCAAGGGATGCTTTTTTTGACTTTTTTAACAAACTTCTTAGATTTCATACTAAGATCATCTTATTATTTCTTATGGAATTAAATCCAAAAAAGTATATAAGAAAGCCTTTTCTAAAAAGTATTTTTTGGTTCTTAAAAACAATAGTTGCATGGCTTTCATTCACTCCAGAAGATCTCCTCTTCGAATTCGCGTAGAATGTCTATTTGATCTCTTGTAGGTAAAACAATAGGTATTGGAAACAATTTTCTTGATCTCTTTCTATGGAAAAAAGTCAGGACCGCAGCTAATGAAGCGCCTCTAAATAGAAGATACGCTGCTAAAAATGATGAAACTATTGTCGGATCTTCCTCGCATACTACAACTACTGGCCTGAAATTATCGATATTGTCATGAATCCATGTACAAATTACCTTAAGCATCTCGACATTAAATGCCGTACTATATGGAACTTCTTCGACTCTTAATTTAAAACGAAATAGCTTTAGACAATTATACTTTTTTGCATTCTCTTTCCTAGACGTTAGCAATAAGATGCTCTTTATTCCATGACTTCTCCAATTCATAGCTTCTGCTCTGTCGATCGGCCCGTACGAAAAACCAAAGTTTCCCCAAATAATCCAAAACAAGAGGAACCCCTTTATATATAAAGGGGTTTTAATATAATAAAAAGTCTATGAATTATCGTAGATTTGGTTGAGGATTAGCATATATTAACAAACTTTTGTATCTTCTTGGCTATATGTTGAATAGCAAAAATAATAATTAATAAATAGCGAATTCGCTTATATTTATCAATGATATAAAATAATAAATTTTGTTCTAAGGTGATAAATTCTTATAACTAACTGCAAAACTGCAAGCCCAAAATACTGCAGACTAAAAAATAGGTGACATATTTGATATTTCTTTATATGTTTGCGCCATTATTTGCTTTATTGTTGCCTATTATATACATTATCGTAAGACTAAAAATCATATACGGTATAAAGATGGCACTTCTTGCTGGTTTATCATACTTCTTCGTTTTTGGGATTACATTATACTATTATTTACAAGAGATCATAATCGGTGGAGAGATTATACTTCCGATATCGGTCATCATATTAAGGTTTATTTTTGCACTGCCATCAGCGTTGATTGTACTTTATGTACTGAAAATTTTCCTTGATTTTGTGTTTCATGAAGATTTAGAAATTGCATTACGTTTAGGTGAACTCATTAGAGAGGAACCGATATATCTACTAGGCGGTTTTAACGTACTTTTCCTATATATTATTATAACTACCTTAGATTTTATCCCAGAGAATCTTTCGATTCCATGGCTGGGGCTTACTATGGATATTTTATTTCCTTTAGCTCTTTTTTTCATAACTATTACATTAATAATAGTTTTTGTAAGCATAGGTCAAAGAATCAGAAGGAAACATCTTAATTTGTTCATAGGTTTCTTTGTTTCTTATGCTTTCTTATTGATTTTAGTAAATTTCCTAGGCATAGCTGGCGCAACTTTAGAAGGATATTCCTTTATTCTTGTGGCATTTGCTAGTGCAGCATTTTTTATAGGATGGGCTATCTTAGATTTAATCTCAAAAAGAACTGTAAAGAAGAGGGCTTTATTAATAATAGGAGTAATCGTTGTTTCTATGTTCATCCAGACGTTATCCCCATTAAAGTTAAAGGGTAAGGTTGATGATGCTTGGAATTGTGATCTAGAATTTACAATCGAAACGAATGAGACAAAATTTCCTATTGATATGTCTAATATTCGACTAGTTGACAGGTCTCTAGCACGAGATTTTGCAGCCTCTTATCGGCTTCCCAGAACTAGCAATTATCAGTTGTTGGTCGGTTTAGATTACGAAAATATAGGTTTAATTAATGGTAAACCGGCTTGGATACTTCCTGTTTATTATGCATTCTCATGGACTCCTAAGATAAACTATATGGTTGGCTATCTGTATATTTTCTTAGACACTCCAACATTTGAGTCTATGAACTTTGTAGAAAAAGCCTCGACGGTTGCACCTGGACTATATGGTAGTAAGGATCTTTTTACTTTTGCACTAAAACAAATTCCTGATGGACTCGTCGGCGAATATTATATGATTGATCCCAGTCCTGTAACGTCATCTCCTGCGTGGGTTATATTGATGGATAAATATAGTCTATGGGGCGTTAGGTTTCCATATAAAGTACTAATCGTCGGTGCTGATGGGGATTACAAGGTATATGACTGGGATGAAGCAGTAGGAATTGTTCCTCAAGTAGTTTCTCGCTATGCTATAGAATCTATTATCTTCAATATTGGTAAAAGTATTAGAAACGGACAAAAAGATTATTTGGCAGGAGGTTTTATCTGGATTCCCGCGTCTCAAGATTTTCAAGAACTACTTGAAGATAGTTTCTATCAAAGATCGCATCACTTTCTACTCGAGAACTCGTGGGGAAGGGACTTTTATTTGGCAGTTAGAACAACTGGTGGCGAAGAATCGGTTGCTGCGTGGATTCTAATGAACACTTCATTGCGGCTATTTGACTTACGTTTTTACAAAGGAATTGGCGGTGTTGTACGGGGTGTCAACTCTCCAGAACGAGCCTTAGAGACTATTGCAGGAATTATAGATGAAAAATTAGCATATGCTGCAAATGTTAGATATCCGAAACTATATAGAGTAAATCTCTTTAATTCTACATTTTTGATA
>JAGGXM010000107.1 GCA_021163045.1 Thermoproteota archaeon
GTCGCACATGGTGAAATAAGCCTCGAAAAACTCTCCGTCGCCATCGAAATAGACGAGATTTACGTAAACTGTGGCGAGAAGGGTAAAAAAGGGGACTGAAGACAAAGAGACGGGGAAGAGGGCGAGGGACATACGAATCCGGTCACCCGCCTGTGCTTACCATGATCGAGAGGGTCACTGGCAGAGTAAAATTTATCGTAATCGAGAATTTGTCCGCAGAGACGATTAACGAGATCATCGTACAGCATACAGATGGTCCCATTTTGGCGTATACTGATGACTATCGGGTCTATGACAGACTTTCTAGTCTTCCGATGGTAATAGACCACAGGCGAGTTAATCACTCGGCAGGGGGTATCTGCGGAAGGAAAGGATCACATTAACACGGCGGAAGGGGTTCACTCCCGACTAAGGGTCTTTCTTAGGGTACACAGAGGGGCGAATAGGCGGAATCTACAGCTCTACGTTTCATTCTTTGCCTACTACCACAATAGTGGTAGGGACCGGCTTGAGAAGGTAGTAAGAGCGAGTTTAAGGCGTCCAGAGAGATACCCGGTAAATATTTGATATATATTTAGCAACAATCAATAGGGGAAGAGCCGAATTTTTAACTAATATACTAATCCCTCAACGCCTTTAACTTAGGAAGCTACTCATTCATCCAGAACTCGGTTTCTTTCACTTTTTTAGTAAGCCGTTTTTTAGTTTTTCTAGGGCCATTTTCATGTATAACAAGGTAATAAAGGATTAGACCTAAGATTAGGGTTACTACTCCTATAATTAAGTCCAGCATATTCATATACACCTACAATTAATAATAGATGGGTTTCAAATATAAATGTTAGATAAATTTTTTACAAAAGTACTGCGAGAGCACTCCTAAATTGAATCTTAGGATGAATCGTAATCTGGTGGGCGGGGCTGGATGATGGTAACACAAACATTAAAAACAAAATAAAACAGTAATGTAATTGGCCTACACAGGACCTCTCAGAGGTCTTGTGAGCTGACCGGTTGGGAAGGGCTCATCAAATAAACAACACCAAGATGAAGAGCTCATAAAATGGAAATAAGTAGATATATAGTAAAGTGTATAGGAAGAAAACTATAGATGTTAGTCCTGCTAAAAGGCAGGAAAACTCTAATAGGCTGATTAGCTCAGCCTAAGTAGCTTCACATGGATCTTTTCAGATGGGAATGGTCGAACTTCCCTACGCCTTAGTACAGGAAGAAGGTCGATCTGGGTGTGCCTATGCAAATACATAAGGTAATTTTTATTGGAGATGCTGGTGTTGGTAAAACAGCAATAATAAAGGCATATTTAGGAGAAGATGTTAAGCACACTCCTGCAACAATAGGAATTGAGTTCTTTCCTTTTACGCGATCATCTAAGAAAATTATTATATGGGATTTTACAGGAATGGATTGGTTCAAGGATGTAATAATACCTTTTATAAAAGGGGCAAAAATAGTAGTTATGGTCTTCGATCTCTCAAAAACGAGTACATTATTAGGTTTAATCGACAAGTGGATACCGCAATTAATTGAGCAAGATACTGCACGATCACCTACAATAGTATTGGGTAATAAAGCCGATATAAAAAGAATCCCTGATGAATTCGTTCAAAAAATTCTCGATAATGTTAGAGAAAAGGTAAACCTCAAGTTATATTTAGAAACGTCTGCACTATCTGGCAAAGGAATTAAAGTTCTCTTTGATCAGATATTCGATTTACTTGACGATAATAAGAGAAAGTAGTTTACCTTTAGATTTTAATTGCCGAGAAATAAATGAAGATGTGCTATAGTAGAAGCTATGGAGATTCAGAATAAGCATATCTAATATGCATTCTAATTTCTTTTATACATTCTTTCATCAGGCTTGTTCTAAGTTTCCTTTCCATCTGAAATTTTACTCCTTTCCCTTTATATTTTAACTCATTATTTATATTGTTTCCTCTTGGTATGGGATTCTACTTGTTAAATGAAATTTCATGACAAATGAAGAAAAATTATCCTATGTAGAGTTATATCCAGCGAATTCTGTGTAAAGGTTTATAATTTTTATACTATTCTATGTCTATAGAGTGATTCTAAATTAGATTCTCCAGCATGGGAATCTCATGGGTATAATTAACCTTTTTGACCCTTGGAAAAGCAAACTATGTACATGCCCAAGAAAATATACTATAAATCCCTATACAGGCTGTTCTCATATGTGCCTCTACTGCTATACTACAAGTTACATTGGATTAAGAAAAAGTGCTCCAAAGAAAGACATAATTAAGCGATTAAAAAAAGATCTAGAAAGATGCGATCCCAGAATTCCTATTGATATGAGTCTAAGCAGTGACCCTTATCCCCCCGAAGAGAAGAAGTATCGGATCACAAGAAAGGTGCTAGAACTTTTACTACCAAAGGGTTTTAAAGTCCAAGTGACTACGAAAAGCACTTTAATATTACTAGATTTAGATCTTTTTCAGAAGTACAACGTGGCTGTAAGTATGACAATAACCACTTTAGATGACAACTTGGCTAGAAAAATAGAATCATTCGCTCCTGTTCCAACCGAGAGATTAAAAGCATTAGAGGAAATTTTCAAAGCAGGGGTTCCATTCTCTGTTAGAATAGATCCCATTATCCCCTACTTAAATGATGATAAAGAAGAATTAAAGGAGCTCGTCAGAGAGGTTGTTTCTATAGGTGCAAAACATATAGTAACATCAACTTACAAGGCACGGCCTGATAACTTCAAAAGAATGGTTGAAAAATTTCCCGAATTAGAACATAAATGGAGGAAGTTGTATTATCCAAAAGGGAGGGTTCGAGGCTATGCCTATTTACCCATAGATCTTAGAAAAAGGCTATTATCTATCATTACAAGTGAAGCTAAAAAGTTGGGTGTTTCTTACGCTACTTGTAGAGAAGGGCTCATAACAAAAGAATTTTTTAATGCGAAAAGTTGCGATGGAACACATTTAATTCCTGAAAGATTTTCATCCAAATTTAGAAAAACAATAACCTTGACAGATAAATTTGAAAAATAGTAAACTGAGTGATTAAGACGAAATTTATCATAGAAATAGGGATTCCTACAATAAAACTTAAAACAGAAAATTGTATACTATATTATAAAAACGTATACGGGATTTAAAAATGAGTTCCATAGTTACTTCTAGGATCCCTAAAGAGCTATTGGAAAAAATCATGTTGTTAGCCAAAGAAGCAAAAGTAGATAGATCGACTATCATTAGAAAAATACTCGAACGAGGACTGCGTGAGGAATTAATCGAGTACGCTATTAGAAAAATCCAGAGCGGTGAACTTACATTATGGAAGGCTGCTGAGCTGATTAACATTAGCCTGTGGGATCTTATAGATGAAATCCGAAAAAGGAAAGTAATACTCTATGATATAGAAGATGCATTAAATGATCTTGAGGCGATTGAAAATCTATGAACGCCGTATCAAATACTTCGCCCATAATTTTCTTATCTAAAATTGGTATGTTAGATAAGCTCTTTTATGTATTCAAGGCAATATATATACCACCAACAGTTCATAAAGAAATTCTAAAAGGCAAGGAAAAATATAGCGATGAGGTCCTTCTTATCAGTGAGAACATTGGAAAGAAAATAATAATTCAAAAACTTAATGATAGGTCCCGTCTCTTCTCTAGGAAACTTATAAAAGCTATCAAGGGAATTCATCCTGGCGAGGCTGAGGCTATCGCGCTTACAAAGCAATTAAATTTGAAAAAATTTCTTGTAGATGATAAAAAAGGATATAAACTGGCAGAGATGTTAGATCTTACACCGCTTAGAACAACACAGATACTATTACTATTTCTTAAAAGAAAAATAATAAACTTAGAGGAATTTAAAGGGGCACTATTAAAACTATCAAAATCTGGGTTTTGGATTACATTAGATATTTATGAATTGCTTCTTAAAAATGCAGAAAAGCTGTATAAATCAAGTAAGAAAAA
>JAGGXM010000026.1 GCA_021163045.1 Thermoproteota archaeon
GTATTTAATTTAGAACTTATCAGAAAGGTGCTCTATTTGTTTTGCAAGAATTGTAAATACTTTGCTCCATATGATTTTTACCCTCTAATCGGTTTGTGCCTCAAAACACTTTCACTTTCATTTGCAAACCTAAAACCTTGTAATAATTTTGAATTAATGGATCCTAAAATAGAAGTGGAAAAGGGAGCAATTTATTGTTTAACTTGTAAAGAATGGATTTTTTCTTGGAATTTTGAAGAACATAAAGATCATGAATTATGCTTAAACGTTTTAGAAGATGATTTCGTCTTTGAAGAAGCACATTCAGCCGATTAGGAGGCACAAATCTTGAGAGAAAATCTTTTGTTAATGATTGGCGGTCCTCAAGGAAGTGGTCTTGAAACCAGTGCAATAGTTTTAACGCGCGCTTTTGCGAATAAGGGATATAACGTTTTTTCGGATAGAGAGTACTACTCAAATATTAAGGGCAAACATAGCTATACACATATGCGAATCTCGGCACGGGAGTGTAAATCTCTATCGTATCCAGTAGATCTTATTGTTGCGATGGATGCTGAGACTGTTTTTACACACTTTGATGACATTGCAAAAGGGGGGTACCTCTTCTACGACATAAATGTGGTTAATACCAAGCTTACGAGGATACCAAGTATGGGTGCTTATCTAAAAAAGCGTTTATCTGAAAGATTCATAGAGATGAAAATCGATGAAACATTAGGTTCTCTAATTAATCACATTAAGGAACAAGGAGTCAATACTATCGGTTTAGATTACCTAAAATATCTAAAAGAACTTTCTAAGAAATACACTTTGAGCTTAAGTGTTGCATCTAAATATCTAAGTGCTATCGCAATAGGCATAGTAACAGCTGCTACGGGATTAGAGGAGAAATACGTTTTTAATGGAATTAAACATCGGCTAATAGGAAGAGAGAAGATAATCAAGCATAACATGGATCTCATCGGAAACATTGTTAAAGAAGTTAAGGATATAGTAGGCGAACCATTAAAATTGAAAGTACCTGAAGTAAAGAATAAAGAGATTCTTGTTGCGTCAGGAAATGAAATAATTGCTATGGGTAAAATTGTTGGAGGTCTTCGGTTACAAACGTATTATCCGATAACACCAGCAGCAGATGAGAGTCTATATCTCGAATCAAAAGCTATTTTAAAAGCCAATGGAAAACTATTGGGAAACATCGTTGTGGTTCAAACGGAGGACGAACTTGCCGCAATAGCATCAGCTATTGGTGGAGCATTAACTGGTGCAAGAACAGCTACATCTACGAGCGGTCCTGGCTTTAGTTTAATGGTCGAAGGCTTTGGTTGGGCGGGAATGACAGAAACTCCGGTTGTTGTAACTTACTACCAAAGAGGTGGTCCGAGTACAGGTCTTCCAACACGAGGAGCTCAAAGTGATCTGCTTTTCGCAATGTTTGCAGGTCATGGTGTTTTTCCAAGAATTGTCCTAGCTTCAGGAGATCATCTAGAAGCATTTTATGATGCAATAGATGCTTTCAACTTTGCAGAAAAGTATCAGACACCTGTTATTCATTTAGTTGATAAATTTCTCGCAAATTCTGTTGCAACAATACCAATACCCGATTTCTCTAAGATTCGTATTGAACGAGGAAATATCGTTGATGGGGACGAAGATTACAAACGCTTTGACTTTAATCATATAATCTCACCAAGAGCTTTCATTGGATCTAAAGCCATTATGTGGTATACTGGCGATGAGCATGGGGAGAAGGGCAATATCGTAGATGATCCTATTGCAAGAATGAAGATCCATGAAAAAAGAATGAAAAAGCTAGAGATTGCTGATAAAGAAATACCCATCTCTCGGCGCGCAGAACTTTATGGTAATGAAGAAGCAGATATTTTGATTGTGGGGTGGGGCTCTGTTAAGGGTGTGGTTCTCGATGCGATCAGCAACATGAAGGATCGTGATATCAGCTACCTTCATCTAAGAATTTTCTCCCCATTTCCTAAAGATTATGTTAAGAAACTACTCACGAAATCAGAAATGGTGATCGCAATAGAACACAGCTATGAAGCACAGATAGCAAAATTGATTGAATTATTTACTGGCTATGAAATTAAGCATTCTATAGTAAAATATACCGGAAGACCCATTTATGAGCATGAAGTTGTTAATGCTTTAAGAAAAATACTCTCTGAAAAAGTTAAGAAGGTGGTCCTTAGCTATGGTAAGTAATCCCTCTAAATGGAAAACTGATCTTTGGATTGATTGGTGCCCAGGTTGCGGTAATTTTGGTATTGTAAACGCAGAGAAACTTGCTTTCGCAGAGCTTGATTTGGATCCCACAAAAGTTGTTGTGGTTTCGGGAATTGGATGCTCTGGGAAGATTATGCAATATATTAATGCAAATGGGGTACATACACTCCATGGTAGAGCAATACCTTTTGCAATGGGAATAAAACTAGCAAATCCAGAGCTAATAGTCCTCGTAAATGGTGGAGATGGGGATCTTCTTGGGATCGGAATGGGTCATTTCGTAGCATTGGGAAGAAGAAACCTTGATATCGTGGTTATTCTTCATAATAATGGAGTCTATGGGCTAACGAAAGGACAGGCAGCACCCACTCTTGGTCGAGGTATAAAAACAAAAGCATTAGCAAAACCTAACATTCAAGATGCAGTTAATCCCATAACTGTTGCAATTAGCTCTGGGTATACATTTGTGGCAAGAAGTTATGCATACAATATAAAACATCTAAAAGAAACTATTAAAAAAGCAATTCAACATAAGGGAGCTGCTTTGATTGATGTTTTACAACCTTGCGTCACTTATAATAATATCTACACACGACAATACTATGAGAATCGATTATACGACCTAAATACAGATCCTAATTGGGATCCTATCGTTAATACCGCAAATGTAAAAGAAGTTGAGATGAAAATCGATCAAGCATGTAAAAAAGCACTAGAATGGGAAGAGAAAATACCAATTGGCGTTTTTTACCAGAATCCATATGTACCTACTTTTGAAGAAAGACTAAAGAAAGAAATCCCCTCATACTTTGATTCACCCCCAGCGAAAGATGCAATATCAGCTGATGATGGAAAACCGGTAATTAACAGGAAATTCTTTATTGAAATATTTAAGGAAAAAGTTGTTAATGTTTTATAACATTTTCTTTATATTCATTCTCGCAATTAAACAAGGGAGCAGATGCTTCTCCTTGCTTCTATATTTAATAAATCAATAGAAAATCAATCTGTCTCAAATAGAAGACCTAGTATATTAGTTCATCAGAAGTGTATACTTTAATTCCATTTGCCTCTGCAAATTCTTTAGCTTTCTCTTCAATGTACGGTGTAACTATCATAAGACTTGGTTTAATTCCTTCAGATTTCTGATA
>JAGGXM010000090.1 GCA_021163045.1 Thermoproteota archaeon
AAAAACAGATAGTGATGATGACGGGCTATCTGATGGCCAAGAAATATACGAAACTGGAACAGATCCTCTAGATAGCGATACTGATGATGATCAGATACCCGATGGCTGGGAGGTCGAAAACGGTCTTGATCCATTAGTTAATGATTCATCACAGGATCCCGATAAGGATGGTTTAACAAATCTCCAAGAATACCTACATAATACTGATCCGCATAGTAATGATACTGATAACGATGGAATATCCGATGTATGGGAAATAGACCATAAGTTAGATCCCAATGACAGTAGCGATGCATCTCAAGATCCGGATAATGATGGCTTAACAAATCTTCAGGAATATCTGCATGAAACAGATCCATCTAATAATGATACAGACAGCGATGGAATGCCTGATGGCTGGGAAGTGGATCATCAGTTGAATCCAGTAGCTAATGACTCGCAAGCAGATCCCGATAATGATAATCTCACAAATATCGACGAGCTTAACTACGGAACCGACCCAAGTGATAATGACACAGATAACGATGGGCTGACAGATGGTGAAGAGATAACGCAATATAATACAGATCCTACTGATGTAGATTCTGATGATGATGGATTAAATGACGGTACAGAGATCGCTAGAGGCTTGAATCCAAATAATCCAGATACTGACGGTGATGGTGAGCCGGACTCCTCGGATGCGTTTCCGACGATAAATAACTATATATTAATTGGTGGTATAGTAATAGCAGTAGTTTCCGTAGCTGCCATTGCAATATTCTATCTTAAGAAACGAGGAAAAATCTAACAAATATTCATTTTTTCTTTTCAAGACTCTTATTCTTTCATTTGTTTCTCTTACGAAAGTTTTTTATTGTTTTTGAAGAATTTAGTAATCTAAGATGCATCTTAGCTAAATTGTATATTAGGTAAGTTCCATGTTTGACAGAGAAAAAGAAGTTCGTGACCTGTTAGAGTACTATAACCAATGTGTCACAAAGGGAATTAACTGTGGAGTCTTAGTTTATGGCTGGCGACGTGTAGGAAAGACTACGATACTTAAGAATTTAGTTAAGAGAATCAATGGGATATATCTTGATTGCATCTGGATAAGCGACCCCTTTGTATTTATTAAGGCCCTTTTAGATCAGCTCAAGATTGACGAACATGAAAAGAAGCAAAAACTGAGTTTACTTTTAGCAGAAGGGGATCCCTTACTTTTACTCAAGAAAGCTTTTGATTTTATTCTAGATTACAGCACATCTCTAGAACAAAAGCTGTCTATTATAATGGATGAATTTCATGTTTTCATAGATAAAATAGCCACAAGAATTGCGAGAATAAGAAAACAGAGTAAGGAGATTATAATTGATGATTTACTCGGCTTATTAAAGGGTATTATTGAAAGCAAGAAAGTCTTCTGGATATTTGCTACAAGTATTGGTTGGAAAAAACTAAGAGAAACATTAATAAAGCCAAAAAAACTTGGTAGTCCCTTAATTGCAATTCTCAAAAAATATAGAATTGAGCCTTTTGATCGAGAAACAGGAGTTAAATTCGCGTTGGAAGTAAATCCAAAAATCGATTTAAGAAAGGCTGAGGAGATATATAATATAACTGGTGGGATCCCTAAATTCATCGAAGTAATAGCGATCAATCTAAAGCCTGATGAGAATGTTTTGAAAAGAGCGGTAGAGCTATTAAAAAGTGGAGAATTCGATGATTTCTTTGAAAATGTAATTAAATTTGTATCAGAGATTTCTAAACGGGATTATACTCTATTGATCCAGGTACTAAAAAGTATCGAATTTGAAGAGAAGACAACAAATGATATTGCTAAGCACCTAGGGGTAGACCTCGATTCAGCGTATATTCTGGCAGAGGAACTAGCTAAAATAGAAATTCTCGAGAAAGAGAAAGAAAAGCGAAGGGTTTCATATAAAATCAAGTATCCCCTGTTATCTCTCTGGGTAACCTTGAAAGTTCAGCCTGAGCGGGATATTTATAATCTACTTGCTAGCAAATTTGGTATTGCTATTGAGAGCTATATCAAGGAATTGCTACAAGAGTACATTATGAAGAATTTAGAGGTAAAGATTTTCGATGACACAGATGGTACATACCTTATGGGAACAACGGATATACTGGAATTCAGACCTAAAAGGATATTAAGTAAAAAATATGCAAGAGCTAAATTTGGATTGATCGGAGATGTTGATTTGATTTTAGAGACTCACGGTGGAGATATTTATCTCATAGAAATAAAATCTACTGGAATAAAATTAAATAAGAGAGACATCAGGGAACTAGAGAACGCTACTAAAAGTATTGGTAAGGGAGCTAAAGGCATGTTCATTATTGTAGAACCGAAAGGAATATCATATCCGCTTGTCGCATATGCCGTAAAGAAAAACTTAATAATTCTGACCGGAGAAGCTTTGCGATTGCTTGCGAAAAAAGTTAATTTTCCACACTGGTGAAACTGACGTTATTTTAACCAAAACTTATATTCATAGATTACTAATTCTATATTCGCTTCCTGAAATGAAACGTTTACCAAATTTTTAATTATATTTTGTGATAAAATTGCCTAAAGAATGGATTAAAGACGAAAAAATTTCAGGTATGCTCTTGAAGATCCCAAGCGCACTTGAAGGAAATATATCTCCTGAGTTCTATGAAGAGCTAAAAATTAAGGCTCAACAAAATATGATTTCAAATCTTTCCTTACTCGAGAAAAGCGATAAATTAGAAGATATCTTTATGGCATCGCTTCTACATGGTCTAAAAGGTCATCTAATTATGGGCGATATTATATCTAAATTAAGAGCTTGCGAAACAGAATTGGACTTTTTCATGGCTAGAAAGGAAATTCAAAATAAATTAGATACGTTGCTCTTCCATGTAAACGAATGTCTAAGACGAGCTGCCTTAAGAGATCTTTCTAAAAGGCAGAAACGGGCTTTAGAAGGGCTTACTGTATTGATTTTTCTTGATTTTACCATTTCAGCAGTCGTCTTTAGGTATATTCATGGGGAAAAAGTTCTAGAGATAATTACGAAGGTATATGATGATTATACTTCAGATGAGGTTCTATCCGCTAAATTAATCCATGAAATCGGTATTAAGTTGTTCGAGGCAAAATTTTTTGATATAGCTCTTCCGTTTTATCATCTTTCAAAGGAGAGGATAAAAAAATATTTGAAACCAGAAAATATTGAGCTTTTAATGTATTATCTTGATTTGTTCTTAGACGAATTTACAACATTAAGTTTGTCGCGAAGGCATAAAAAATCACTAGAATTGTGTATTGAAACCGAACAGATCTTTAGAGATGCAATAGACAAACAAAAAGATGAGAAAAAATTATTGTTAGCATTAGCTAGAATTTTGCGAAGCAAGGGAATCGCTTTTGATAATATTGGAGAGTTCAATAAAGCTTTACAGGCGTACTATGAAGCAGAAAGTATCTACTGGAAACTCGTGAAAATGGGTGAAGATTTAGAGATGGACATTTGCGATGTTATGATAAACGTTAGTTATGCACTTAATAAGCTTAGACGGCTAAATGAGGCCTTAAAGACATATACTGAGGCCGAGGCCATAGCCAGAAAGCATTTAGATGAAGATTCAATCCGTGCTAAAACTCTATTAGCCACCATCTTGCTTAACAAAGGTACCGTTTATGATGATTTAGGGCGTCCTGAGGAAGGTATAAAAACATATAATGAAGCGGAACAGATATATCGAAAGCTTATTAAACAGGGAGAAAGGCGATTTTTAGAAGATTTATCTATGGTTCTTTTTAATAAGAGTGTGGCTTTAGCATACCTAAATAGGAATGATGAAGCTCTAAAGGCTCTAAGTGAAGTTGAAGATATCCGTAGAGATCTAATACGAAGAGGTCGTAAGGATCTTATAGAGAATCTCGGTAATGTCTTATACTTAAAAGGATCTATTTTAATCAATTTAGGAAGATATACTGATGCAATATCTAGTCTGAATGAAGCAGAAAAAATATTTAATTCGTTCATCGAGTCTGGTCGTCATGATTTAGTACCGGCATATGCAACAGTTTTAGCGAACAAAGCTTCGGCAAATGGCTTGATAGGAAACTTGGATGAGGCACTTCGTCTGTTTGATGAAGTTCTACGCATATCATATAAGTTGAGTGATATTAGTAAAGTCTTCAATGACCTTATGGACCCGCTAGTAGCAGAAGGAAAATTTGATTTGGTTTGCAAGTATTTCTTTAAAATATTGGAAAAACTGCCTGAGAAACTCCCTATATACCCAGAGGCCATAATTGACGGTTTTAGGGGGGTTAGTCGAGTATTTTACAAATTTGCCAAGTATATCACCAATAAAAATCCGGATTTAATTTCTTTATTAATGTCTGCTATGGAATATCTGAAAATTTTACCTTTCATGGCTTATAATAATGCATATGCGTCAATTACGAAAGAAGAGTTGCAGTATTTTATAATGGCTAAAGACTTACTAGATTTTGCAAAAAAAGAAGAGGATCGAAACTATGCTAGATTACTTGTAAGAAACTTTGAATTACAATTACTGCAGAGAGTTAATATTTCATTGGAATTCCAGATGAAAATTAAGCCTAGAAATTTTGTTCAAATTTCAGCAATAGATTCTACAGGACCATATGTTATTGTCTTTACCATCAATGATGGTGATGAATATAAACTGATAATATTTGATTCGGAAGAAGAAATAAATATCTTTAACGAAATCGCTGTAGGAGTTAGTTATTTGATCAGAAATTTCAATGAATACTTCCATGCAATACAGATATTACGAAAATTAACAGCTGGTTTAAGGCTTACGTCAAACGAAAAGCATTATATAACTCGGCTTCTAAATCTCATTTCATTTGATTTAATTGATACAAGTACTATCGAAAAAGCTAGGATAATTATTGTTAAAACAATCAAAGAATTTCAAAAGAGATTTCGTCATGCTTTTGAAACCATTATGCAGAATCTTAAAAATTTAGCTAAAACCACTAATGGCAAAAAATTAGTTCAGATTTTGAAAAAAATTAATAAGCCTGTCCTATTTTCACCATATGGCTCGCTCTACTGGTTCCCTATTGAGTTGCTTCCCGTTGAAAGTCCTCTGCAGTTTAGGGTACCTTTTGTTAGAACTTTTAGTTTGCTATTTGAGGAGGAAAATGAAGTACGAAGTAAAAAAATAGCGAGTTTGGTGGATATGAAATCCGGTCTTGCTATGGTTAAAAGTGATCTAGAAAACATAAAGAATTTTTCAAATGCTATTAAAGGGACACTTAAGGAGGTTCCCTTAAGTCGGGCAGAGATTTTAAATTCCTTAAAGGAAGCGGACTTATTCTTTTATTCCGGACATGGAAATGTAGAAAAAGATCCTCTGACAGGAATCTTTCGTTCCTATCTTGCTCTATCGAACAAACTGCAGATAGACTTCAGAGATGTATTAATTTCAACTGCAAAGAACAAATTTGGTGTTATTCTCGCATCATGTGAGAGTGCCCTATTACGATTTCTGCCCGGAACTATAGATATCTTTGGCTTATTACCAGCATTCCTTACGTCAGGATTTAAGTTCGTTCTTGCACCGTTATTACCTATAGAGGATAAGTTTGCCAGCAATTTCTTTGGGGATTTTCTGGAGGGAATAGCAACAGAAGGAAAACCTATTGAAGTGCTATTCAAGATAAAGCAAGTATATAGGAGCAATCCTGACAAAAAGCAAATAATATATGATTATATTGAAGGATTGCTTCCTATGGGCTGTAGCGAAGAATTAAAAGAATTTACAGCCAATTTTCTGATATGGATGATACATTACTATGGCGATCCTATTGTTTCCCTCAAATAACGCTAGATTATTTCTTTTTTATTTTTAACTGAATGGTCATACTAGGAATATTTTTTAAGGAATCAAGAATTAATAGCATTTGGTCATTCTTTGATATTTTATGTAATTTTTTCGGTTTTTCTTGTTTTTACTTTTTAAAAAATTAGATTTTCCTAATAACTCTTCTGGATTTTGACATATATAGAGTGTAAAAAGAATTTTAGAAAATATTTCCAGTATTTTTTGAAAATATTTTGGTAAAAAACTATGATCTCTCGAAATATGTTATATTCATCTTATTAATAT
>JAGGXM010000124.1 GCA_021163045.1 Thermoproteota archaeon
AAGTTTTATTTATCATATGGTGATCTTAAAAGGCATATGGCAATAATAGGTCCATCTGGTAAAGGGAAATCCCACCTAGCAAAGTTACTTATTGATGAACTAGTTAAGAAAAATAAAAATAGGATCTGGATATTCGATTTTCATGGAGAATACGTAAATCTATATGAAAAAGGATTTAAAATAATAGTGCCAGGGTCTACAGAAGCGCCATTGGCTCTGAATATCTTCGAGCCATATATGGAATCAGCAGATTCCTACTCAGATTTTTTATCGAATCTTCTTACTGAAGTATTCAGATCTGAAAATACAGATTTAACACCACAAATGGAGCGATTACTTCAGATGGCAATTCATACAACTATAGATTCGCCTGAAAGGAATGCTATCCAATTTATTACTAACACGTGGAAACAAGCAGAATTAATGTCGATGGAGATATCATCCGTTTTAGCAACATTTCATGCCGTTATGAATAGAATTAAAGGGCTATTTAGTGGTATCGCAAAAGATGTTTTTTGGGTTAAAAAAAGCAATGTGGATATCTCTAAGATGATAAACGAGAATATCGTATTTGATATGTCCTATTTATTAAAAAGAGGCGCTATGAAAAGAGATCTTGCTATTATTGTTAATGTGCTTCTCCGATATGTCATTAATGAATTATTAAAAGAGAGGAACTATAGCTTCTTAGCCGATGATTTTAGGCTTTTTATTCTGATAGAAGAAGGGCGATATATAATTCCATGGCGAAAGATAGAAAGTTCTCTTGATACAACAGCAATAGAGGATTTTACAGTGCTTTCTAGAAAATATGGTATCTCCTTGTGTACGGTGAGTCAATCCCCAAGGACTATAAGCAAAGACGTATTAGAAAATGTGGGAACACTTTTTCTTATGGGTGGCGAACTGCCAGAAAGTTATGATATGTCCGATGAAAACATTAAGAAATATCTAAAAATAATGCCTCCCCAAGAGGCAATAGTATGGTTAAGTAGATTCCCCTCAGTACTTCATATTAAAATCCGAGATTATAAGTTTGGTCTATTAAATTTTGATGAATATAGAAAAATTCTAAGTAGGGAAGGCTCAAGTCTAAGAGCAAAATACATACCAATAGCAATTACTTTTGAAGAGTTATTAAAGATGATTCTAGAGAAGCAATCATCAGATTTAATCGAACTAGAGGATAGCAATGAAAATAGTGAATGCTTCCAGAAATATCCTTATCTCAATATAGTATTAGAAGAAATTATCAAAATAGCTGAAAAAAATAAGGAAAATCTCTGGTTATTGATAAGAACAAAACCAAATCTAATTCTACATGTAATAGAAGAAACCCTTAACAGGCATGAGGAAAATGTTAATATCGATCAGATAATCGGTCTTCTTTCATGTCTCTTAAGAAAAGTAGAGCGTCCAAATGATGATAAAAATAACTATAAAGAAAAATTTAATGACATGGAAATTCTCGATATAGTTACTAACTACATAAGAATCTTAAAGGAGGAGCAAAAACAGCCTACCTAATCTTAGTTCCTGGAGGCACGTCCTCTATCACAGTTAGTAAAACAGGCTTTTCAGCATCAGCGGCAAGTAACATGCCTTGCGAAGTAATGCCTCTTATCTTTTTTGGTTCTAGATTCGCCACAACAACTATTAATTTGCCAATAAGATCCGTCTCTTTGTACCATGGAGCTATACCAGCAACCAATTTTCTTTCCTCGGAACCGAGATCTACCGTTAATAAAAGCAGTTTATCTGCGCCAGGAACCTTCTCGGCATTGATAATTCTCCCTACCCGGAGATCCACTTTCATGAAATCCTCAAAGGAGATTGTTTCCATATAGACATCCCAAAATTTTTCGGTTTATATGGTCATTACGATATCTCAATAAAAAAGTTTATAAATATAGTTCAATTACATAATATTATACTACAAAATATTGAAGTTGAACTTAGCTTAAGTGTTATCAATCGGGGAGCAAAAGGGTGTTAACATGAGTTCAGAGGATGTAAAGAACATACTAAAGACTATAAAAGAGTTATCAAGAGAACTTAAAGAAGTCAAAAAAGAGATTATGCTTCTAAAAAAACAAAGAAGAAATGAGCGAAGGGAGATTGTCATAACTCAGGGTGAAGAAGACATCTATGGAATTATAGAAGGCACGCTCAAAGAGGTTGAAGAAGAAATTGGATCGATATCTAAAGCTACTCCTGAAGAAAAAAAGATAAAAACAGCAGATAAATTTAAAGAACTAGAGAGAATTATTGACAACATAGATCCTGCACAAGCCGCGGATGCTTTGGGCGTTTTAGCTAATTCTGATAGGATTCGGTTATTACAAATTCTACGTCAAAGGGAACGATATTTTGGGGAATTAGAGGAAATTTTACATATGGGCCCCAGCTCATTAAGACATCATCTCTCAAGACTACAATCGCTTGGTTTCGTTGTTCAAGAACGATCACGGGGAAAATATCTGATAACCCCTCGCGGTATTGCGGCACTAATATTGTTAGCATATCTATATCGAAGGGTTATTGAGGAGTATGGGATTAAGAAGATATTAGGTGATGAGAAGTGAAGATTGAATATATTGCTATTTTCACGGCAATAATAGGATTTATCATAAGTGGTATTATGGTGGTAATTGGATATTTTAGTGGAATCTTATTTGGAGAAATTCTGCCTATATTATTTATTCCACTATCAATCTCTTTGGCATCTTCGATTTTTCTAGCATCTAATAACCTTAGATCCGCTTTAATCGCTATTGGTGGTAGCACGGTACTTGGTACATTACTTCTTATATTTCTCCCTTGGGCATTTATTCCCAAGGAATCTCTCGCTTGGATAGAATTATTATTCATAGAAGGCCTTGTAATATTACTATCGTCTGGATCTTTTGAGCATGATATCTTAATTGAGATGGTTGGTAGATTCATTATCATAGGAAGATTTCTCAAAAATGTATCTTCAGCATTAATACTTTCATGGTTTTTGGTGAAAATAGGCTTTATGACCGAATTGGTCGCAGTATTTGGAAGCACAGACATGATGCTCTTCTATGGATTTCTTTTCTATATCGCTGGATCTGCTATCTCTTGGATAAACACGCAAAATATCGAGAGCATGATCAAAGGTGTTATGTGGGGTGCACTATTCGCAACTATAGTTGTGTTAATTTTGGGTTTCTTCCTATCTATTTTCGGCCTGACAGGTTCGCAATGGGCGAGCATTCAGGGAAGATTATTCTCAGCCGCGGTTTTACTGTTTTTCTCTGCAGCAATAGCATCAATAATTTCGCCCTCAGCTCTAAGGTTTGAACCAATATTAGAAATAAAGCCAGATCAGGTTCGTCAGGATGAGATCTACATTAATATTGTACCGAACGATCTAGAAATATCGCAGAATGCAAAGTTAAATTTAAAGGAAGGTTCCTTGGTTGTTCCACTAAAAACGAAGAAGGGTTATGTGGGAGTATATCTGCTTGGGGATATAGAATATGAAGCAAAAGCAGACATATTAAGTATCGTAGGTCATGCATCTGATGTTTTGTTATTCTCAAATAAGCACGATATATGGGACATCTTTAAGCAGGATTTTGAATTAAAAGTGGCTAACTATACAGACCTAAAGTTTGTAGGTTTTGAAAATAAGTCAGAGATCTTCAAATTAGTACGGGAAAAAATAAGTGAAATCCGACAAGAGACAAGCAAAGGCAAATTTTCCTGGGTGAAAGGCCCAGTATTTGATATCAGAGAGACGGAAAAGGGAGAATATGTCCGTGTTGGACCGATCTTTGTTGCAGAGACAAAAAATGGAAACATCGTAAAAGTTGGTCCGATAACCGTTGTTGAGGGCGGTGGCGGTAGTTGGGGCTTGGGAAGAGAAATTAAACGTACAAAAGTTAGAATCACAGCAATATTAACCGATGTCCTTAGAGGAAAAGTTACGATCTCTGCTTTTGAAACGGGGTATGAGCTTAAATTTGGGGATATTAAAATTACATATAGTGAAAATGAAGTAACATTTAGAAAAGGAGTAAATAAGATCACAATAGGAAAGAATGGTAAAAAAATCATTAAGATGGGAAAAATACGTCTAATTATCATTCCAGATACTTATGCATCGCTAACGAAGGATGGAGAGCAGATAAAAGCGTACTATTCTAAGTACGTAAAAATCACTCGCGGTGGTGATATGCGAAAAGTTGAAGATCCGGTAATAGCAAATAAAGTTTTTGAGAAATTAGAGAAATCAGCCGATAGAATTATAAGTCAAATGACCCGAGTGGATGAATTGTCAGAAGTAAAGGGTTTAGTAGAATATCTAGATGGCATAATTGGTAAAAAAGATTAAAAACAAAAAATTTTTCTTTACAACATTTTTAATTAGAGAACTTTATAGAATGGTAGTCATCTTCCAAATGGGCGGGTAGCTCAGTTTGGTAGAGCGCCAGCCTTGCAAGCTGGAGGCCGCGGGTTCAAATCCCGCCCCGTCCACCAGAATCCGCTTAACAATGCCTACTTAAAAGAAAACTGGTAATTATATTATTGTAATAAAAAACAAATATATTAGTAAAGATACTTAGCCTAATATACTTCTAATCACAGATTTTGAGATCTCAGCATCTATTTTAGGATACGTATTTAGTTGCTTCTTAATTACATCCTTTCTTTGGATTACAAGAGCTGCGCCTCCAAAGAGTTTCCAATTAAGTTGATGAGCCAATCTTGCGGCTTTAAATTTATCAGAGATGCCGGCTGAGCGACCACGCCAGAGATATATCTTCTTATTTTTTTCATCAAGAATTACAACACAATTTTCTTCTGTGAGAATCTCCGAGGGTGCAAGGTCTGTTGCGGGGGTAATACCTTTATTTATGACAACGCCCTTTAACATTAATCTCTCCTCCATTAGTCTTCTTAGTTAATGATAAAATTTAATTTTTATAAGTTATCCATATTTTCAAAAATTATGTGTCTCTATAGTATCAAATTGCTTTTTTAAAAATATCCTTATATTAATATTGGTGATAAAATGGGATATCTAATTCGTGGAACCAAAGAAGGTCTCTGGTATGAAGTTGTTTTTTGTCAAGAGAGCTCAGGGGATCCAATGAAGGATGGCGTCGTTGTTTCAGAATTTGAATTAGATTATTCTAAAGAAAGAGGGCGACTGGTTATCAAGAAGCTATTATTTAAGGGGGATCTCGATAAAAAACAGAAGGAAGAAATCTTACATGCAATAGAGGATTTCGTAGAAAGTCTAAATACATGGTAATCCTATAACGACCTAAGAAATTCCTCCAAGGATTGTGGTAAATCATGAATCACTAATATATCTATCTCTATTTTAGATTCTATAATCTTAGATCCAAATTTTTTTAAAATAGCTTCGTTTTCAGTTAATAATAAAATTTTCTTAGCACCAAGTAGTTTTGCCATCTTTTTAAGCGTCTCTAAATCTATTTCTGTTAGATTATTCGTAACTTCTAGGAGAGTTTCTCCTTTAAAAATGCGAAGGTTATTGCCGTGAATTATAGACCATCCTTTTGCATGTAGATCTATGTTGCTTGAATTCGAATCTTCGTTTCTTGTTATCATAGGCTTATCTATTTGTCTTAGAACAAAATTGCTAATTATGGGATCTGTAAGTTCATAGGAATCATTACTTTTTATAATTAAACCAATTTCGCTTAGGCTATTTAATAATGGGGAACCTCTATCTCGCCTTCTAGTGATTATGTCGTATAGTTCACTAAGAAACCGTCTCCCAAATAATAATTGATAACTCCGTAAGAAATTCCAGCACATATTTGCGAGAAGATCATTAGCTAAAGCATCCTTAATCAAGTTTCTTATGATCGAGGAATCAATGCTTATTTTTCTCCTTCCAATAAGGATTATTTTAGGAATAAGAGCTTTAATATATGCAGGAATACCTCCCGTCTCTCTCTTAAGTTCCGAGATGCCCGAAGATTCAAGAGCAATTCTAAAATTGGAAAGCATATCCTTAATTTCGTCTTCGTTCATATTCTTGATCAAAAAGCTCTTATTTGAAAAGCCTCGGGGAATCATTGTACTATAGACTAAACGGCATCTGCATTCGTTAATCACTTTTTCAATAAAAGAAAGATCATCCGGGTTAAATAAAAGTTCATGAAAATCGTCTAAAATGAAGACTGGGCGCATTTGGAATTCGGAATTGATATATTCTAATAAAGTTACGAAATCTTTTTTCTCAATAGAGTATAATAGCTCAGTTAAATTTCTTTCTTTAAGATGCCTCTTATAATGCAGTAAAAAAATTGTCTTGTTAATTTTTAATAATTCGGACAGAGCCTCCATGATGCTTCTAAGAACCCTATTTCTAAATGAGGGGGCTCCAGGTAGAATGCGAACGGTTATAGGTAAATACTTGGAAGAGAGTTGCAAATATCTTACAATTCTCGCCAAGATATATGATTTTCCAATACCATGAAAACCTCGTAATTCGATCGGTAATTCTGAGCTGTTAATTTGTCTGATAATATGGGAGACCAGCTCTAATCTGCTATTAAAAATGTCCATTCTTAATACCTAGAAGAATACTAATCTAAAGCAAGAGACCGTTTTATTTAAATATTAAGTAGTATGACAATGATATGGGGTCTGTCCGTCGTGAGGTTTTAGAAAAGTATGTGAGCAAAAGCTCTCCCGTTTAAATCCACCCTCACGACGGACTTGGGGCTCACCAGCCTCAACTCCCCTCTGGGTTCATCAGGGAGTAAATCATCGGCCTTACCCCCGCTCAGGGCGACTCCAAGTCCCCGCACGAAAATGTTAAACGCACCAACAAACTGTCTATCAGCAACAAAACCACACTCACAAACCACCAGCCCGTTTCGGGGCTTTATCTTTCTCCCACATTTCGGGCAAGTGGACGAAGTACCAGCAGGATTAACAAACTCGATTGGGACGCGATACGAGAGTTTTTGCATAATTCTACTCCAAGTTGAGTGGGAAAGCTTGCGGTTAAACTTCCTCGAACCATTCTCAAATATTTTTAACTTGTTTAAATCCTCGAAGATGAAAACAGCGTCGGGGAACTCTCTCGAAAGTTGGACGGCCAGCTTGTTGAGAAAGTCCTTAATTCTATTCCTCCTCCTAGAATAGTACTTCTCTAGAAGCCTCGAAATTCGCTTCGGAGCTTTCCTCTGGATGCTCTTTAACCCGTCAATAATTCTGTCGTAGGTTTCGGCAATCCTGTGGAGCTCGCTCAAGTCCACCTTTAGCCAACCTCTTTCAGGATGATAGACGTCGAGGCTCATTAAATTACAATCAATCCCAATTTTAATCCTGCCCGTAAATTCGATATCTTTCGAGAACGTGAGGAGAACGTCATGTTCTCGGATTATTAATTCCCCAACCTTCCAGTCTTTAACTCGCTCATAGAACCATTCGTTAGAATAATCAAGTTCTAGGTATTTTTCCCTCGGTTCAACGGTTATGCGGATTTTCGAGCCCTCAACTTTCATTAAAGATGTCTTCACCCGCACGAAGCTTCTCTTCACGACTGGCTTCTTTCTCCTTCTTCGTCCTTTGAGATAGCTCTTTCTCCAACTTTCAAGGATTGAGTATGCGGTTTTAATGGCAGAATCAACATAGTGTTTTGCAAAAGGCCAGTTCTGAAGGAGTTTGTTCCTCAACCTTCTTTTGAATTCGTTTGTTTTTGGAAAGTGTGGTATTAGGCGGGTTGTCGTGTAGTACTTGTACTTTCCGCCCTCAATGCGGTAGCGGTGTTTTACTAGTTTTTCTTTCCACTCGGTGTTCTCCCAGATTTCATCAATTGCCTGCTGGAGGAGTTTCTGGTATTCTACTAGGAGTTCTCGAACATCCCAATTGTGGTTCATTCTGTACGTGAGGGCGATTTTCACTCGTTCTCGACCTCCTCAATGAGTTTTTTCACGCCGTCTTTGAGCTTTTTGTATTTGTGTGAGCGCATTCCGTAAAGTTTGCCGGCGAAGTGGCTGATTATTGTTATCAAATCTTCGATGAGTTCTTCTTTTGGTGTTTTTTCTTTGTTGTGCAGGGTTATTATTTCTGTACCGTGTTGTTGGAAGAAGAATTCGAGGGTTTTGAAGCCGAAGCGTGTGAGTCTGTCGGGGTATGTGATTATGACTTTTGAGACCTTTCCTTTTGCAACTAACTCAAGGAGTTTGCGGTAGTTTTTCCTGTTCTCGTTGAGTCCTGAGCCAACGTCCGTGGGGATTTTTATTTTCCAGCCTTTTTCTTTTGCGTATTGTTTGATTGCTTGGACTTGTCTTTCAAGGTCATCTTTTTGGGTGTGGCTGGAGACTCTTGCGTAACCGATTATTATTCCTTTTTCGTCCTTTATGCCAAGAAGGCGTTTTATTTCGCTTTCTGGTATTCTTCTTCGTCCACCAGGTGTTCTGATGACTTTAATTTTTCCTTCTCTGTCCCATTTTTGGATCGTTTTTGGGTGGACGCCGAGGATTTCGCTTGCCTGTTTAACCGTGTAGAGTTTCTCTTTAACTACCATACACTTATATTTTATCACAAAAGTATTTAAACATTACACTTCAGATAAACAGTTTACCAAGGCGTTAAGAACAGTATTAAACCCTTTTTAAAAGTTTTCGCTGGCTATTGAATAATTTTTCATTTTGAGTTCAAAAATCGAATTATTTATAAATGAAAAAAAGGAATTAATCGATAGTATGGTGCATAGTATGTATATTGCATAATAAGGTTGTATCTCGTTAGTTAAAACGGAGGAATAAAAAATGGCTGAATTAGATGAAATAGATAAAGAAATTTTAAGATTGCTACAAAAAGATGCAAGAACGCCTTACAAGGATATTGCAGAGAAAATAGGAAAAGCTCCGGCAACTGTTAAGAACAGAATTACTAGAATGATTCAGATAGGCATTATTAAAAGATTTATTCCATTATTAGATCATAAGAGACTTGGCTACGGGCTAACAGCACTAATAATGATTCAAGCAAAGCCGGGTAAATTAAATGAATTAGGTTCATTCATTGAAAAAGAACAGAATATAATTTCCGCCTATGAGGTCACTGGCGAATATGACTTCGCAGTAGTGGGCAGATTCAGAAACGAAGAAGGACTAGCAAGTTTCATAAGAAGAATACTTGATACAGGGCTTATAGAACGAACAGTTACAAGCATGATACTAAAAATATATAAAGAGGATCCACGGCTTCCTATTCAGTAGAATGTCTTTTTATCAGCTCTTTAACAAGATCTACACTTTCTTTTATTAATTCTTTCGTTCTTTCTTTATCCATAGATTCGGCAAAGACTCTAAAGACAGGTTCTGTTCCAGATGGTCTAAAAAGAACCCATGAAGAGTCTTTGTACATGAATTTAATACCATCACTAGGTAAAACTTTTGCTGGTTTATGTCTTTCTTGCCATTCTTCAAAGGCTCTTACAAGAACAATATCTTTTAATTTGTCTGGGCAAGAAATAGCTACCTTCTCCATATAAAATTTGGGAAATTCGGAAATCAACTTGCTAAGAGGTTTACCTTCTATATCCAATATTTCTAATAGTCTTAGAGTAGCTAATGCGGCATCTCCGTAGTAAATTGCATCAGACCAAAGATATTTTCCACTCTCCTCGATTCCGAAATAAGCGTTATTCTTCTTCATACTTTCAGCAATTGCGGGAGGGCCAACCCCAGAATATATCACGGTTCCTCCGAATTTTTTGGCTGCCCATTCGGTAATTGCACTTGTATTGATCGTAACAACAACGTTCTTTGTCTTCTTTCTCTTAAGAGCATCAATTATAAATAGACTTCCTGTAATATCGCCCCATAAAATATTTCCATTCTCATCAGCAAAAATTGCTCTGTCGCCATCGCCATCAACACCCACGCCAATGTCCGCCTGAAAGCCTTTAGTTATAGTGCTGAGATCCTTCAGATTATCTGGACGGGGAAAAGGATCTCTATGTGGAAAGTGTGGATCTAATGTATCATTTATTGCAACAACGCGGATATTTGCGAGCTCTAGAATTTCCCTAAGAATAACAGAAGATGCTCCATTCCCTGGGTCAACGGCCACTTTCCTTCCTTCCACCTTTTGCAGATTCACAAGAGAAAGAACAGATTCCGCGTAAATGTCAAAGATATCGATAGGTTCGATATATCCTGTTTTGTTCCATTGCATGATCTCATAGCGTTCTTCATATAATATATCCTCGAATTCCTTAGATTCCGTCTTAGATAATTCTGATGTATCTTCTTTAAATATGAGAATCCCAACGATTTCCGAAGGTGTATGACTACCAGTCACAACAATTGCGCCATCATATTTCAATTTCTTGAGTGCAAAAAGCACAGCAGGAGTGGGAGCAATCCCGCAATCTAAGATGTTGACGCCTCCAGCTAGTAGACCAGAAATTAAGCTATGATAAACAACAGTTGCATGTGGACGGTGATCTCTTGCGAGAAGGATAGTACTATCCTCACCGAAGAAGGATGCCGCCGTTAAGCCAATTTTGGAGCATAAGCTGGGGGTCATCTTGGATTTTATAGTACCACGAATTCCGGAGGTTCCAAATAGTTTTTCTGGTTTGTGTGACATTCTTGAATCCTCCTGACAATAGCAATAAACCACTTTTAATCTTCATAAATTTTTGTTAGATATTTTCTAATCCCTCACGAAATATCATTGGTATTATAATTTTTCATCAAAGTTATAAACTAGGGTCAAGAAAAATATAATGCAATTTTAAAAAGGAAAAATATATTACGATACAGAACTCCCAAAGAGTAGTGTTATATTGGTCTGAATTGCATTCGAACTAGTAAAGGTGAATCTTCTTGAAACTAAAGGGACTTAGATCATTATTCATTACATTTATTTTGCTTTCAGTAATATCCAATTCAGTGGCAGGTGCGTCGCAAACATCAAGTAAATTTCTTACAAAAACAACAATAAGTGCATCAAATATTAAAGACGTAACTTATATGGCACTTGTAGATATCGATAATAATGGGGATTACGAAATTCTTGTAGCTCAAAATAACACACTACTTTTGCTCAATCATACTGGAAGTGCTCAATTTGATGTCATCTTTAATATTTCATTAGAAAACTCGATTAGAAATGTTTTAGCAGCCGATTTCGATGGGAATGGAGAGTTAGAGTTTGCGGCAGTTCATGGGAATGTAGTTTCTTTTGTTGGAGTAAATGGTACTATCTTAATGACAACAAAGATCGCTGTAGATGGCCTCTTTGCTGGCGTTTTTGATATAGATCTTGATGGTAAATTGGATTATATTCTGGAAGGAAATGCGACTACTAATCCCTTCTACTTAACGGATGTTTACGGTGGAAATTCATCGATCTCTGGGATAATGTTATCTGAGCTACCAAGCGCCAACTTTATTGTAACGGACTTCGATGAAGATTCTAACAGAACGCATCATCTTGTTTTTATAGATGCAGATCGGGTATATTACTATAACAAACTTACTGGATTAGAATATTATTCGCTTGGTGTCAACTTACTGCCAATTATTACCGTAGGTAATTTTAGTTTAGAAGTGGTTAATAGCTCTTCCCTAGAGTTTGTAGTTATAGGCGAGAACAATACTGTATTCTTTATTTCACTACCAACAGGTCAAAATGCAACGATCGTTAAATGGAAAACAACAATCTCAGGGATTAACAGGACCATATATGCGCCAATAGCCGCAGATTTCGATAATGATGGATTAGATGAAATCGCAGTTGCATCTCTCGATGGTTATATAAGAGTAATCGGAGATGGTGATCCAACCAAGGAATATTTCGTTGGGAATGTCTCATCTAATGGCGCTATTACCGATATTTATAATAATAATCTCCCAGATTGCATATTCGCACTAGAGAATGGAAGTATTATCGGAATAAATAATACTGGATCTTGGCTTTTAGGAACCTACCCAGGTTCAAAATATCCCTTGATCGGAGACATTAATGGAGATGGAATCTCTGAACTTCTTATCTTCACAAGTTCCGGACTTCAGATGATCGATCTAACCAACGCGCAAGGTGATTGGACTTATTTCACGCACGATACACGAAATACAAATAACTTTGGTACATTAAGCGATTACGATGGTGATGGGATACCCGACAACGATGAGGTTTCCGGCCTATTACTGAATGATGCAGATACTGATAACGATGAGTTAATTGACTTTACAGAAAAATATTATTTTGGAACAACACCTACATCTGCAGACACTGATAGCGATAACATGCCCGACGGCTGGGAAGTTAAGTATAACTTGGATCCACTAAATGCTTCTGATAGTGATCTGGATAACGATTTTGATAACATAACTAATGTAAATGAATTCTCAAATGGAACAAGTCCATTATCGAACGACACGGACGATGATGCATTAACAGACTGGGAAGAGATAGAGATCTATGGTACAAAACCTGCAGATGAGGATAGCGATGATGATAGGATGCCCGATGGCTGGGAGATTCAATACGGTTTCAATCCACTAGACTCAGATGATGCTTTCTTTGATAACGATACAGATGAACTTGAAAATGTATATGAATACTTAAACGGTACAGATCCTCTTAACTCTGACTCGGACTCAGATTCTCTTCCAGATGGTTGGGAAGTTAAGTATGGTCTAAATCCATTGAATGCCTTAGATGCTGTAGAAGATGACGATGAAGATGGACTTAGAAACTTCGAAGAGTACATACATAAAACAAATCCAATCAAAAATGATACGGATGACGACGACCTTCCAGATCTATGGGAGATAAATGCTCTTATGGATCCAAATGATCCTACAGATAATACTACGGATTTAGATGATGATGGTCTAACAAATGTCGAAGAATATAAACATAAAACAGATCCTCGTTCTGAGGATACAGATGGTGATGGGCTTCCAGACAAATGGGAAATTGATAATGGCTATAATCCTATAGACGCCAATGATTCTCTGTGGGACGAGGATGGCGATGGCTTAACAACTTTAGAAGAATACACCTATGGAACAGATCCGTTATTGCCAGATACTGATAACGATAGCCTTGGAGATTTTGCCGAGATCAATACCTATAGAACAGACCCAACAGATAGTGATACGGATGACGATGGGCTTTTAGATGGCGAAGAAATAATCCTTGGAACAAACCCATTTAAAGAAGATACTGACGGTGATGGGGTATCTGATTATGAAGAGATAATGCGAGGAACAGATCCTCTCGATCCATCAAATGGACTTAGTAGGCTATTAACGTTTATCTCAGCTTTTGGTTTCAGCATAGCAATACTTTTTATTATCTACTGGAAAAGAAAAAAGTAATCTTTTTCATCTTTTCTTTAAATGTGATTAGATCCCCAGTATTATTCCCGATAGCACTATTAGATATAAAACCAAAGCTATCAAAAGAATAGCACCTAAAGTAAATAATAGCAAAATTCTCCAGAAACCACCAGTTTCACGCGATAGTCGTATTACATGAATTATGTAATTTTTTATTTCTTTAGAGCCCATCTTGCTTTTACCATGCAATCTACCATGAAATATATAGGGGACCTCAACAGTCTTATCGAACTTTCCTTTTACTAAAATTTCAAGTAAAATCTTAAAGCCTAGTGGGTTAAGCTTACTTAGGCTTATTCGAGATTTTTTTAGCCCAAAAAAGCCCGATAATGGATCCTTCACTTTCCTTACTTTCGGGAAAATCATATATGCTAACACTCTCGCGCCAAAAGAAACTAATTTTCTAAAAGCGCTCCAGTTTTCAACACCACCGCCAGGTACATATCTGCTAGCTACGACTAAATCATTGTTTTCTAAGGCTTTCAGAATTAACGGTAATATTTCTGGGGGGTGCTGCAGATCTGCATCCATTACAATTACTTTTTCGCTGTTCGCTATAGCAATTCCATCCATAACCGCAGAAGAAAGCCCCTTTTTACCCTCTCTTCGTAACACTCTAATGGGAAACTCCTTTGAAAGCTCCTCGGCAAGTCTCCATGTACCATCTGGGCTATTATCATCTACAACAATAATCTCGTAATTTACATCTTTTAATGCATTAGAAATTCTTCTTATTAATAAAGGAAGATTTTCTCTTTCATTATATGTTGGAATCACTATTGAAACGTTTGTTGCATGTGTGTCATTCATTTACATCACATGTCAATAAATCACAGAATGAGAAGATGGTATCTAAAAAATATAAAGTTTAAGTTTTAGTAAAACTTTATATCTTCCTCGGAGGGAGCTTCAAGTTCGAAGGTTTCTTCCTTTTTCTCTTCTCCCGTAGTAGCCTCCTCTGCTGGTGCGGGTTCTCCTGGTGTTTTGGTTGTCTCTGGTACCTCAGGTTCTAAAGCCTCTATTTCGGTGGTTTCTTTCTCTTCGATGGGTTGAACATCCAACTCGGCTTTAATTTTTCCCGATGTGTCTCTTGTTATGCTTATTTTTACTTGTTTATCTGCTACGACCTCGGCAGTTAATTTTCCAGATTTAAAATCTTCGACCGCCGAGAAAAGCTCGCTTGCCAAGCCCATTAATTTCATCATTAATTCTCCCCATTTTTCTTCTGCCATATTATTCACCATTTATTTAAATTTGGATTAAAGAATAAAATCACAAATAAATAACTTTTAGATATTGGTTTGTCAAAAAATCTTTAAATGTATTCCTTTTTTCGATAGCAAAATTTTTGGGAGGTTCGCCTTATTTCAACCTTCTAGAGACTCCCAAAGACTAAAAAAGGCGAACCTCCCATGTCTTATATACCTTTCTTCGCCTTAAAAATTTTCGCCGGTCTCATTCATGCAATCTTCGCCAGAATCTTCCCTAAATACAGTAAACACGGCCGTAGACTCATGACTATTCGCCAGAAAATGACCCTCATCGCC
>JAGGXM010000099.1 GCA_021163045.1 Thermoproteota archaeon
GTATAAAATACATAAGATTATATGAGGTAATCTCCTTTGGAGGAGAGTAGATTTAATTGCTCAGAAAATTACGTTAGAATTCAATTAGAACTCTATAAGATAATTAACGAGAATATTTCTGCTTTTATGCGATCAAAAAGTATCTATGAATCCGTATTTTTACCCCTCTCCTTGATAATCTTGATCCTACCGTTTTGCTTTAATTTAATAATATACTATGCGGTAATTTTCCTTTCAATAGGGATCATTCTCTTTTTCATCGGGATACTTTTGCTATTGAAAACTACGTTTTATATACGTAACTTTATAAACATGGCTAAGAAAATCGATGAATACTTCCATAAGTGCGGTTATTACATAGATAATGAGTTTGGCTATAGATACATTCTAGACAGCGCTTTTAGACCATCTATCAAGAGATCTTTCATGGGTGCGGAGCAAGGAAGCTTGTATTGGATACTCTATTTGATAATTCTAATCATATTGATTATCTTATGGATCGGGACAACTTTAGCCTATTATCCACCAGTAATGGGATTTTTATTTTAGAATTTCATTCTTTCAATTTCTTTAAAATTATGTTAAGAAACCACCCAAAAGGTGACGGAGACCTCTCAGCCATCCTTTAATAGCAGTAAAAATTAGCCTCTTTCATCTATAGGGATGTACTTTTTTTCGATTTCTCCTTTATAGTAATATCTCGGTCTGATAATCTTATTATTCTCAATATATTCAAGAATATGAGCAGTCCAGCCTACAACCCTAGCCATGGCAAATAATGTACAGTAAAATGCAGGTGGTATGCCTAAGGAATAGAAAACAATTCCAGACCAGTAATCTACATTAGTATAAATCCCTTTCTCAGTAAGTTTTGATGCTAAGGCTATATCTTCAAGTTTCTTTGCTATTTCATAATACTTTCTTATATTTCCACCATTTTCTTTTGCGCATTTTCTAGCGCATTCTCTAAATATTTTTGCTCTTGGATCATATGTTTTATAGACCCTGTGACCAAAACCTATTAGGCGTCTTCTGCCTGTTAATATACCCTCATTAAACCATTTCTCTACATTGTCAGGAGTTCCAATTTCATCAAATTGATTCATAGCTTCCACAATTGCATAACCATGTAGAAAACCTCTTAAAGCACCAATACCACCAACAATAGCGGAGTAGTAATCGCTCAAAGTAGATGCGATTACGACTGCAGCAAAGGCTGACGCATTATTTTCATGCTCAGCATACAAAATTAAAGCAAGATCTAATTCTTTTGCAGAAGATGAACTTGGTTTTTCTCCATGAAACATATATAGAAAGTTTTCGGCATGATTTAATGTTGGATCTGGTGAAATAAGCTCAAGCTCGTTTCTAATTCTATATGTATACGCTATTATAGTTGGTATTTTGGCTATTAGCCTGATAGCTTTTCTATGTCTTCCCTCTCTGCTACGATCGTGCTTATCTGGATCAATCGTTCCTAAGAATGAGACAACAGTTCTAAGAACTTCTATAGGATTTGTGTCTTTTTGAATTAATTTTAAAATTCTAATAGCGGAATCAGGGAGTTCTCGTTCCTCTTTTAAATGATCGGAGAAATTATTCAATTCTTCTCGTGTCGGTAGTTTGCCATAAATCAAGAGATATGCAGTCTCTTCAAAACAACTATACTTTGCTAAATCCTCTATACGATATCCTCTATAGAATAACCTACCAGAAGAACCATCAATGAAACAAATTTTACTCTCATCAACACAGACATTTCGCAAACCCTTATTGACTATAGGCTCTCCTGATACATCAACACACCACCCTTGCTCATCAGGTCCGACTTTACGGGCCATCTTAACGCACCAATAATTTATGATATGGCATCGTAAATTTTCGTATATTTTCAAAATAGGAATCTTAACAATACAGTATTTACAAAGAACATATTTATCAAGGTGAAAATATTAAATTAAAGAAAAATGGTAGGGATCAAAATTATCAGGGAAAGTGGCAAAAATACAGATCCATAAATACTTTATATGTTTGCAAACACCTGTATGGGCTTCTTTGTAAGTTCTTTCTTTAGAGCTTCCCAATATTTTCTGTTATATATACAACCTGGATCTGGAGCTGTTATGTCTCTGAAGTAAGCATATGCACGAGCGCGACAACCACCACAGATATACTTATAAGGACAAGTTGCACATGACCCCTTTAGATTTGTTCTATCTCTTAAGGTATTAAGTATTTGGTTATTTCTCCATAGATCTGTAAAATCATCTTTTAGTATATTCCCTACGCGTATTGGTAAGAAAACACATGGATAAATATCCCCATTTGGTTCCATCGAAATATATGTTCTTCCAGCCCCACAACCGCCAACAAGCTCGCCTATATCAATCGCTTTATTAGTAAAGCCGGATATAAAAAAATGCCCACCAACTATTTTCTTTTCCAAACCCAGCCCAAATTGAATAGTAGCTCTCGCAAACTGAGGTGCTGTTGAAGCGACTTGGAGTTCTCCATTATATAGCGCTTCAGCAAGTCTCCTTAATAATTTTTCTCGATCTTCTGGAGTTAAATCCATTTTTATAATATCTTTACCTCGCCCTGTTGGAATGAAGTTATAATGCATTAGAAGATCCGCATTTAATTTTTTTGCGAGTTGTATCATCTTTTCTATTAAATGATAATTATAGTAAGTTACTACCGTTGATATCTCTACGTATAATCCCGCTTCTTTGGCATTTTTGATCCCCTGAACTGTTTTATTCCATACTCCTGGTATTCCACGGAAATCGTCATGAACTTTTGGGATAGGTGCATCTAAACTTATTTGCACGTAATTTAATCCCATCTTTACCAATTTTCTAGTTACTTCTTTCGTTAACAAAGTACCATTTGTAGCCATAGCAGTATACATTCCATAGTCATGAGCACGTTTTATAATCTCAAATATCCCTACTCCCATTAGAGGTTCTCCTCCCGAGAACGCGATTATAGGTAGTCCAGCGTCAGCTAAGGTATCAAGTGCCCTTTTTCGTTCATTTAGAGTCATCTCTTGTCTATTTACAAATCCGGCATCGATGTAACAATGCTTACAGCGTAAGTTGCAACGCCAAGTGTAATCCCAGACAACAAGAAATGGCGAGCCAGGTACAAATGGAACTCTAACACCAAAATCCGCAACACCTTTAACTACGGCATTAATTGCTCTTCTTATATAAGGCTTTTTGAGATCCTCAATTGTTTGTTTAAAGTCCTCATTCGTCCCCCCAAATGTATTAATCAGTTTCTTTGTAAGCATTTCAAGAAAAGGAATTAAAATGTATTTTTCATACATCGGAATTTTTTTTGTATTTCCCGTCATATCTTCTAAAGCTTTCTCTAGGTATGTTTTTTTAGATTTTCGCGACTTTTTAACAAGTAGTTTAAATATTGGTAGCATAAGAGGATTATCAAATAAATGCCGTAACGTTCTTAAAGTAGGTGTACTCATATTTATCACACAATCCAATAGTTACCGCTGAATAGAAAAGCTTATAGAAAAAACTTATAAATTTTTCCATTGATAAAAACTATTAGAAAAAGTTAATGGAAAAAGATGGGAAAATGTGATGCTTTATGATAGAGATGATCTTAAATGCTCTGAATCAACCATTTGCGATAGGAATTTTATTGATTTTGGCTCGGAAAAAAGAGGCGAAGCTTACAGATATCCTTGTAGAACTCAATGGTATTACCAAGTATAAACGTATAAGAAATACAATAGAAGAAATGATAAAGGCCAACCTCATAGAAAGGCGAATCGAAATTGTCGGGGCAGCCAAAAAATGGATACTGCGTTTAACAAGTCTGGGGCAAACACTAGTATCCTATCTTGATCAAGCTATTAAAAATGCGATAAAGAAATGAATGTCTATAGGTCATGTAGTTGACCTATTGCATTATAGCATATATTGGTGTTCATATATTTAATCGATTGTTTAACATTGCACATCCCGCTGTTATCAAATGGATCTTATGCATTGCCCTAGCAGAATTTCTGGATTAAATCTCGGTGATCCCTTGAACCAGCGGCTTTTTCGAAATATCATCCCAAATTTTTTTCTTTAAAATATCAGCTCCGATTGTTTCCACATGAGTACTCTTTAATCAAATAATATAATCGTATAATCTCCAAGAAATTAGTAAAATAGTCTAAGATTTAGAGGATTTCGTTTCTTTGGGAGATGTTTTTGAGGGGCCTCTCGTTGGAGAATCAAAGGAAGGAGTACCTAGTGATATGCCTTTTTGGATTAAAGCGAAGAAGCCAGGCATATTCAAGACTGAGGAGAGGTTCTTTTATGTAATTCAAAAAGAAAATGCTCCAGGTCCTGCTAGGTTCTGGGATAGAATAATTTACATTCCAGTGGACGAAAATATAGAAGAGATCTACAAGAAAATAGATTCTAATGATAAGTATAATAAGGAATTCAGAGAGGCTCTAAATGGATTCCTGAAAAAAGCCATAAAGGAAAAAAATAAAGAAGTAGGAGAACCTCAAGGTCCTTTCAAAGGATAGACTGAAAATATATTCAGAAGTTTATTTTAGTTGGTTTCTCTTCTCTTTTTATTTTACAATGCTATTCTAAATAGAAATCAATGATTTTGTTCTAAAACTTCCACTATCAATAGAATCCTCTTCAAAAATTCCTTTAGATTTCTCTCTCAATTTTATTGTGCACCGACTTAAACTCAAAGATAGAATATACGAATTAAGATGGAAAAATCATAGAGATTATTATATTTGTTTTCCAAATGAATTAAAACCTGAAAATAAAAATAGTAAGAAATTCTTTCTTGGCGATATGTAATGACAATAAACTATGCAAGAATTGTTGTAGTTGTGGATAATAATGTATATAAGAGAGGTCTCGCTAGTAGATGGGGATTTAGTGCTTATGTAGAAACGCCTCGAAATAAGCTATTATTTGACACGGATTCGGATCCTTTAGCATTAGAAGAAAACGCTAACAAACTTGGTATTAATCTCTCAGATATAGATGCTGTTATTATAAGTCACTCACATGGAGATCATACAGGGGGCCTTAGTGCTATATCCAAACTAAAGCCCGGAATTAATGTCTATATTCCAGAACATGCAGGAATTAGCAATTATATCAGAAGACTTGGGTTGATTCCAGTACCAATTTCAAAAACCAGAATGATTTTTGACGATATTTACATTATCGGTGAGCTTTCTGCTGGATTTTTTGGGCTTTGGGAAGAAGCAATGGCAATAAAAATTGATAAGAAACTAGTCGTATTATGTGGCTGTAGTCATCCTGGTGTTGATAAAATTGCAGAAAAAGCAGTAAACGAAATTGGTGGTAGGTTATATATTATCCTTGGCGGTTTTCATGGGCCTTCAACAAAAGCTCTTGACAGACTAATCGAATTGGGAGCTACTAAAGTGTATCCACTACATTGTAGTGGTGATAGCGCGGTAAGATATATCAAGCAGGTATATCCCGATAGGCTAGGTATTGGTGGTTCGGGTTTAGAGATAAAAATCGAAATTCAAGATGAAAATAAGTAGCGAAAAATGAAGAAGGAATCTAATATTGTTTCTAGTAGCAATGCCGCCTACCTTTTCTCCTTCTTTTTCTTCTGAATCTAAATAAGCCTAGAAGAAACAATCCAGCTAGAAACCACTTTAACCTGCGGTAAAAATTAAGGAATACATGGCATATTATGCAATTATTCCTTTTCTTACTAACTCGTTGGTTGCTTTTTTCATTGATTGAGTGTTTAACAATATAGTTATCAAAATTATCAGACCTTGTTATAGAAACAGGTTTTTCTTTAATATTGTCTGTGGCAGCATTCATTTGTTGATTATTTTCGAGAATTTTAACAGCTTTCCACTTTTTATACCAATTTTTGATATACCAAAGAGAGATACTGCCGATTATGACTATTGAAACTAATATTATTACCAAAGTGAAGTTATTAACTAAGGTTTCAAAAAAACTTGTTATCATTTTCTTTTCCTTCTCAAAGATTTCATATTGAAAGCAAATTATGCTACATGCTAAAGTAATTAACTCTTATTTTGCTCATAGTATAATAGCTTCAGTTATTTGGAATCGTTACCTTTTTTAATTTATCTATATCTGCGATTTATCTATAGAACTGTATAACGCTTTTGAGACCAAAGTTTAAGCTCGAATAAAACGAAGTAAAATCCGTGCAATTTATTATTGCTTAGAAGTGAATGTAGCTCCTTAGAATCTCAATAATATCTTTCCGAACTTATAGTTTTCCTACTACCGAAGGGAGTGCATGATTACTCTGACTATAAAGGATAGTTCCATAGCAAGTCAGAGCGTAAGAAATAATTCCTTAGTACCACAAACCTTTAGTTTTCCCTTAAGATTTCTTCGACTTTTTCTTTAATTCTTGTTCCAATTACACGACAAGCGTCTGGTGGAGCAGCCCCTCTTGCAATTGCCAAAGCGCAATCATGGCAGGAAGGATAACCACAAGCCCTACAGTTGAGCTTAGGAAGCAGTGCATATATCTTATTTACTTTTTCTGCCGATTTTATAGGGATATTAGAGACCATGGAATCAGTGTATCGAATAGGATTTATAGGAGTTATAGGTAATTTTGGCATACTATATAACGGCATTACCGGTACACCATGTCCATAAACTCTATATAATCTGTTACCCCGTCTACGAAACCTTCTACCCCGTCTATAGCCATACATTTTTATCCCGCACAGTACATAGGATGAACTTTACACTTAAGCCTTTTCATTCTCTAATGGTGCAATCTGATGTTTCTTATTTCAGGTAAGATGAAAATATGAGATATATCATGCTTCCAAGCAAACGAACAAAAAATATGCATCTAGCTATCCATATAATAATTATATTTTAAAAAACAAAAAGAAGAATAGCAATATTAATTAGTCCGAGGCTTTATTCCTGTCCGAGGATGTTTTAGGTGATCCTGCTTTCTTATTTAATTTGATAGAATTCTTCTTTGCCATATTAGGATACTCTCAGCCTTGGGTAAGCCTCTTAGGCATAGTATCGTATTCGGGATTTCAGCTAATGGAACTTGGAGGCTGGAATCTTGTCGCTGGATCCTTGTTTTTCTTCAAATATTTAGGGGCGTTATAGGAATCCTCTCGAAAGAACAAAAGGATATAAAAAGAAGAAATACAGAAGGGTTGATGATTTGATCTGAGGACAAATCATCGAGGGCTAATACTTTAATAAACCTAGCTAAGGGCATATAGTCGAATAACATATTATTCTAAAAAAATTACGTTCAATCCTTTAAAATGATCGTCTCCTGTGACAATACGAGCCTTTTCAGCAATCGAAATAGCATAGACAATATAGTCCGCTAAACTGGGATCTCGCCTTAGCTTCAAACGTTTTTTATTTTCGATTAGAACTTCTCTAGCCTCTTGAAGTTTTCTTAAAATAGCATCATCAATATATCTAACCGTAGAAGCATCCCTAATAATTGATATTCTCTCTATTACTATTTTCTCTTCTTCGCCTTCCCTATAGTATTTATTAGCAATCTCTGCAAGAACAATGGTTGGTGTTATTATATCCTCATCGCCTTCTATTAATTCCTTTACTTTTGCCCCTTTCTCGGAACCTAGGAAGAATTCTATCCATGCATAACTATCAAATACGAGCGTCAAGTCTATCTTCCTCGGTAAACTTGCTTATTTTATCCTTATCAATTCCGAAGAAATCTCTAGCTATCTTCTTTCGTCGCTCATTAAGTAGAGTTATTATAACTTCCTCTAAAGATTTCACGCCTAGAGCTTTCTTCAAATTCTCAAGCTTTTTGACTGTTTTAACAGAAACCCTAATCGTAGTAGACATAATTTATCACCAAAATTTATTATTCCTCTAAATCCTTTCACACATTAATAAGTTATGTATGCTAGTATATAAATATGCTTTATAC
>JAGGXM010000154.1 GCA_021163045.1 Thermoproteota archaeon
ATGCGTAATAGAATATACTAAGTAAAGAAGTTAAAATAATAAATTGTATAATAAAGCTAAGGATATCATTTATAACTGTTTCAAGAATGTAACCAATGAAGATATAATACACTACAGAGAGAAATACAACAAAATACATTATTTTAGTAATTATAAGACTCGAAATAGAGAACCCTTTGCATTTGATAGCTTTTTCTAATTTCTCTAAATCCGCTGGTATCCTTAGTGAATATAATACAACCATTGGTGCAACCTGGAAGGATTTATCCAAATAGCTACTAAATATCTACTAAATACTCAAGTATATTAAAAAATAAGTAGGAATTTTGTTCTAAATTATTAAACAAAAATAGTCTATAATTATGCAATCAACACAACCTGTTTTTCTTTTGCCTCGTTTCCAACACCAACTGTATTCCCAATTCCTGCAATTAGTACTTTACCCTCTGGAGGTATTTCTTCTCGTATAATTCTTTTGATTGTTTCAACAGCTCTCTTATATGCATTAGCTATTGATTCATCCATGGGAGTAACTGCCTCTACATAAGATTCCTTAATCACAACAGCAAAAAGAGGGATTTTATATTTAGTACAGACTTCTTCTATTTTCCATTTTTCTGGTCCCGGGTCTCCGATGGCCGCACCGATTCCTACGGCAATATCCCCAGTTTTTTCGCTTTCTAATCTAAGAGCCGCATCGACGGTTATAACAGCATTAAGATCTCCCTTAAGGTCCTCAACGATTTTCCGTATTACCTCCCCCGGTTTACCGACTTCACTACCTGGACCTAGAGCTTTTAATGCCAAGACATATCTGCCTTCAAAATCTGATACACTATAAGCAATACTATTTTTAGAATCAACTTCAACTTCCTTTCCAAAGAAGGATTGTGCTACCATTGGACCAATACTATCACCGATAGGAATTCCTATACGAAATGCCTTAAGTGCATCGTAATAGGACATCATCATCTCTCTTAAGAAAGGAACTAGCGTTTGTAATTGCATCAAATAGATATAGGACTTGGTATTAACGCCAACCCTGAAGATGTGCTCTGTTATCTTGTAGATGTTATGTATTGTGGCTGCAGCTTCTAATGCGCTTTCTAGATCTCTTTTAACCCTCGTTGGGGCATTAGGAATTATCTTCTCAGAGATGCCCCTTAATCGCTTTCTTCGTACGTCAAGTAGATGTTCCAAGCGTTTAAGAATTCCAGAAGGATCAAGATTTACTGGTGATATCATAAATGATTCGAGTATTTCTTCGGTCCAAGAAATTATTCTAAGGAATTCTTCGTTTCTTCTTAACGATTTTGCTTTCTCAAATGCGTTTTTTCCTTGAGCTTTCTCTATTAAATCACGTCTAGATTCCATTATCAGGGACACGATATACCAGCGACCGAGTCGATCGTATACACGAACCTCATCTAGAAATGATGAGAGATTATAAATTAGCATATACACCTGAATTTCTGTCATGAATAAGAATAATAGAAAGAATAGAAGCCAGGATATCCAGTCTCCACCGCCATTTGTTTGGAATATGAACACGTATTTTCACCTACAATATGTGGTATTTATATTTTCTATTGTTTGCTCTAATCCTTTATAGATTTATTGATTCATTTATTCAATTTATGAAAAATGGGGAAGACTTTGAGCGATAAAAAGATTACGCCTTTGGATACTTGGTTCACTAAAGACTCAGAAAATACAGAATCCAGCAACGAACAAGAGACAATCAAAAAAGAAAAGGACATTTCTGAAATCAGTATTAAAAAAGGAAAGACCGGCCTACTTTCGTCGTTAATCCAAGAATTTAATGAGAAAATCAAAATTCCGGATCTTATAGATATGCCTCATAAGAAGATCCCCCTAAAGAATTTAGTTGGACCTGGGAAAAGAATTTTAATCGTAGCCGAGAAAAATAGAGCCGCAAAAGCGATTGCAAGAGCTCTGGGAAAATATAAAAGCAGAAAGCTGGGAACCAAAAATCGTCCTGTCTTTATTTACGAAACTACATTTCTTGGTAGGTTTTTCTCGATAGTACCCTTACAAGGTCATATTATGGAATATGTTCCGATAAGTAAATACTCTGGTCGATGGGAAAAAACTGATCCAAGGGAACTAATAAATCCAGATTCATTGATCATAAAAGAATCAATACCTGAGATTATAGATGTCCTAGAGAAGGTATCCACGATTTCTGATGCATTAATAATAGCTACAGATGCTGATGAAGAAGGTTCAAATATAGGCTTAGAGGCATATCGAATAGTATCTCAAAAAAAAGAGATCCCCATAGCTAGAATGTGGTTCATTAGTGTTAGACCTTCTGAATTAAAGAATGCATTACTCGAACTTATTGAGCCGAAGTGGAATTGGGCCCATGCAGTAGAAGCTAGAAGAATCATTGATGCAATGGTTGGTTTTTCCGCAACTAGGGAATTAACGACCACATTTAAGGATATCGTTCTGAAACTACAGACAAAGGTACTATCGATAGGGAGAGTTCAGACTCCAACGTTATACCTTTTATATCTACGAGAAAAAGAGATACGGGAATTTAAGCCTGAACCCTATTGGACTCTAAAAGCTACATTCATTAGAGAGAATATAGAGTTTGTGGGAATCCATGAGAAATCCCCATTTAAATCCGAAGAAGAGGCAAGACAGATCTACAATAAAGTTAAAGATGCTAAAATAGGGACAACAAGGAATATATCAATTAATGAAACTGCATTTTACGCTCCGACTCCGTTAAATACAACAAAAGCGCTCTCTGCAATTAACGACTATCTTGGTATACCGGCCTATCGAGCTATGAATATTCTAGAGGACCTGTACTTAGGAGGCTTAATCACATATCCGAGAACTGAGACAGATAAATATCCCTCCAATTATGATCATAAATCAAATATTGAAACCTTAACCCAGCATAAGGAATTCGGTTCATACGCCAGTAAAATTCTAAATTCTGGAGTTAAATTACGCAGAAATGGGAGTAAAATGTTAGGTGATCATTTACCTATAACACCAATTGACATACCGAAATCCGGAGAAAAGAACTTACCAACAAAAGAACATAAAATGATTTACGATTTCATTGTACGCAGATATTTAGCTCTATTTTTTGATCCAGCAATATTACGAAGAAAAAAAGTTTGGATCGATATTAACGGGGAAATCTTCATATCAAATGGCCTTGAAATTCTCAAAGCCGGCTTTTTAGATGTTTATCCTTTTATAAAGCCGAAAGAAAGTAGAATTCCCGTAGAAAAGAAGGGTGATATTGTTGATATTAAAGAAATTATAGCACCAAAGAAGAAATTTACAACACCACCACCATACATTTCTGAAGGCGAGTTAATAAGAATTATGGAACGCCTTGGTCTAGGAACGAAAAGCACACGACAGGATCATATAGAGACCTTAATAAAAAGGAAATATATCAAAAGGGAAGGTAAAAAACTTAAGTGCACAGATATAGGCTATACTTTGGCTGCATTCTTAGAGAATATTTGGCCTGATTTCGTTAAGCCATTTTTCAGTGCTAAAGTTCATATTTTAATGAGGCGGGTTATGAATAAAGAGCTTGATTGGCAAGAAATGACCAAGCAGGCTCAAGAGGAGTTCTTAGAATTATTTGATGAGCTTAGAAGGAATAAGTCGTTGCTTGGTAAAAGAATTTATGATGCCGTTTCTAAACATATAGAAAGTGAAAAACTGATCTCATGCCCAAAATGTGGCGGTCCTATGATAGTAAATAAACTTTCTAGTGGTAAGATAAATCTCTTACAATGCCTTGAATGTGGTTATAAAGTTACAATACCTGTAGCAAAGGCATATAAACCCGCAAATGTTAAGTGTATACGGTGCAGTGGAGAAACTATAATCTTAAAACGCGGAAAAAGGTATTTATACCTATGTCCTTTTTGTTGGGGAGATGTTGGACCTTGCTTTAAATGCCCAGACTTAGATAAATGCGAAATGAAAGAGAAAATTTCTAAAGAAGAAGAGAAATACCTTGTTGGATTTTGCGATGATAAGTCTGTTAAGGCAATTTATGTACCTGATAGGAGAATTGTAATTTGTTCCGATAGAAAATCGGGCATTTTTTTCTTACCAAAAACGGGCTCATTAAGATTACTCAAGAAAAAATGTCCGAATTGCGGATGGCGAATTTTTTCTGTACGTGAGCGAGGAAAAGTAAGGTATTTCTGTGTTAAATGTGGGAACATCGAATTAAAGAAATAACTAATTATTCTAAGCTATAAGCAAATACTCCTGGATGAATGATGCTTAATTCTTTAGCTATTATTGATTTTTCTGGATCAACAATTAGAACTATATTTGTAAATTTCCTTGTAAAAGATGTGGATCCACAGTATGGGCACGTTAAGACCTTGGAATCTCTTCTTTTTCTTTCTGCCTCTAATTCGCTCTTTGTATAAACACGTCTACAATTTTTACATGCAAGATATTGTCCGGATGCTCGAGATACCATTTAAAAACCCCCAATTACAATTTCTCGCCTAAGTTTATTATCCTTATTTTTCCATTATCATAGCTAGCTATTCTTCCATCAACCGGGCCCGCAGTATAACTTAGGACTGAAAATAGACTTAATAGCTTTTTGTTAAAAAAATATCTAAAACCTTGTTGTATGTAAGTATGAGCTCTAATCATCATTTCAGCATTGCTATTATTCATAAATCTTCTGAAAATTTTTCGTCCAAATAAGTAGATTCCTGGACCACGTGGACTAGGTTCATACTCGTCTATTAGATCATTTGGATCATTCCATAGTGCCTGCATTAGTATAGGATCACTGATCTCAATTTGTCCTTTATCTATTTTTCGAAAATGCTCAATAGAGCTTGTATTTATCGGAATCCCACCATGAATTCCTATAAGTTTTCTATCATTAATTGAGATAGCAACTGGTAATTGAGAAAAAACCTTATTATAGAGAACATATAGTTCATTTCCATCATTTTGCCCAAATTTCTTGATTAATTCGTATTTAAATCCATAATAATCATTTATTGGAACACTTTCATGATTTCCTCGTAGTAAAATAAACCTATCTGGGTCACTTAGTTTATAATAAGCAACTTGGTTAAAAACCTCAACGGAATTTTCTCCTCTATCTACATAGTCGCCGAGAAAGATAACTAGGTGATCTTTATATATATCAATAAATTTACTTATTTTTTCAAATGCGGACCAATCACCATGTAAATCTCCTATAAATAACGCCTTTCTTTCTGAGCGCTCAATTATAATTGGTTCTTTTATCAGAATCTTCTCCAGTTCTTTAAGTATATTTCTGCATTCTTCGAAGCTATATCTCTTATAAGTAAATACCAAATTAAACACCACAAAATACCTTATTAAGGATAAGAATAGTTGAAAAGTTTTTTACGCTTTTAGCTTTACTAATAACTCCTAAATTCAAACTCTATATTTAAACTCTCATGATCGAAACTATAGATAAGTTAATAAATACTCCTTTAATTAAGAAT
>JAGGXM010000006.1 GCA_021163045.1 Thermoproteota archaeon
GTGAATACTCTAATTGAAATGCTTTTTGAACTTTTCTAGTTACTATATATAGTTATTCTCTTTAGAAATTTATTTTGTGCCTAAAAAATCTCGCCTAAAAGCGAAAATAACGGGTCTATCTGGAGAAACAAAAAATGAAGACGATTTCTTAAGGAGAATGACTATATAATACTTACCTAATTTTAATTAACTGTATTTCATCAGATGCTCTCTTTTGAAGGCTAAAGGAATCGAGCAATCAGGCAATTATAATAGTATCTATTTTTATTAATCTAAATTGAAAATATTAATTAAAGAGATCTTAAGGATTTTTATTGGAATTCACTCATTCAAGAGCGGCTTGTAAATTGGGATATAAATTGGAAAAAAGCACGAGAAGTAGAAAAGAAGGAAGGAAAATTATTATCGATAAATTTTCTGTCAGAGGAAATCTCAAGACAAATTATCGGGAACTAGGTAGAATTTTAAAAAATCTTGGTTTTGAGCTCGTTGAAGCTAGAAAAATCGATGCAGAAATCCTAACAAAATCCAAAATTTTAATAATACCCTGCAAGGATTTAGCTCGATATTTACCTTCCGAAGTTACTGCTATAAAAGAATATTTACTCTCTGGTGGCAATCTTTTAGTATTAAGTCATGCAGGGGGAGATCTTCGATTATCATCTAATGTGTATCAGATAACCTCACAGTTTGGAATATTGACAAGGAGCGATAACGTTACCGATGATACAAAAAATCTTGGAGATCCGGAACTTGTTGAGATTAGTAAGATAAATCAAGAACATCCGATAACTAAAAATATTTTTAAAATTGCCTATGTCCACGGTTGTTCGTTGATAATTCGTAAGAGAAGCGGTACAACAATTTTAGCTAGAACAAATCCAACATCAACTCCGCCAGATACTCCAATTATTGTAGCAACCACTTTCGGTCAGGGAAGGGTGGTTTTTTCGGGATCTTACGAAATGTTTTCCAATAAATGGATAAATTCGGCGGAAAATAAAAAGCTATTTCTTAATATTATAAAGTGGCTTGCAGGCGATTTAGAACTTGAGGAAAAAAATCAACCGATTTCTATGGAAGCGGAAGTTGCACCAGAAAGTTATATCGAAACACAGATAGTTCAAGATAAAAAAGCTGTAGAGATACCCGAGAAGGTAAGCGTAGTACCAAGAGAAGAAGAGACCGAATTATTAAGAAAAATCTTAAGGAAATTAGAAGGATTAGAAAGTTTTAAAGCAATACTTTCCAGAAGTTTAGAACCATTGAAAGAGACGATTGATGAAATTAAGATTGTTATAAAGCAGGTAAATAAAGTATCTAAAGATATTGAAAGTATGACTAGAAATTTTACGCAGCTCCATAGAGATGTAAAAAACATGCTTAAGAGCTTTGAAGCTAGAGAAACAGAATTTCTTGAGGCATTAAAGGATGATACTATTGCTATAACGAATATTCTCGAAAAGATAAATTTATTAGAAAGACTCTTATTAAAAATCACTGAAAAGTGAAATAGTTACTTACGTTTTGTAGTTAAAATGTGTATAAAATGTAGTTAAACACATACACATAGTATCGTTCTAGTCTTGCAAATGGTATTTAAAAAGAGGAGATAACTTTGATCAAGAAAAATATGACATTCATTTTGGCATTAATCTTAATTTTGGCAACTATGAGTGGATTAATGAATCATACTTTATTTGGAAAATTAGAGGGACGGTCGTACCAGAGAGTTTCTGAGGAAAATTTAGGAGATAGTAATATCTCTTTCATACCTGCAACAAGCGAGGGATTGCAATATCTTGTTAACGTTACCTTAGAAAATGGGAGTCGACTAGCATTTAAAACACCAGATGCGGCCATGTTAGAGCTATATACCTATATCAAAACCGGCGCCTTGGAATTATCTGACATAAATAAGACGGAATTCGTGTTATTCCACGACTATATTGCAAATTCGAGTGAGAATACGATGTCACAACCAATTGAGGGATATGAAGTATTCTTCTCGGAGATAGAGAATTCTCAAAGTTATAACTATACAGGAAAAATTGTAGCTGTCAATTCCGATGAATTCTATAAAAACACATACGGAATTCCCTTTACTAAAACCTTTCTTTATGGTAAGGTCAAATTACCTACGGGAAAATTATCTAACGGAACAGCAATAAATAGTGATAGCTTTTTAGAATATGACCAATTATTAGTAGTTTATCTAGATTCTAATGATGCAATGATTACACAGACTTTGGCAGAAGAACTACAAAAATTGGTAGAAGAGCAGAAAAATATAATAGGATTAATTATAGACATATCTAACAACGCAACATCTTTAGTTAGTTTATTTAATTCAAGTAATATACTTCTTGCAAATAACAATGAAATTGAACTAAACGGCGTTAATGACAGCTTTACGAAGTTCTTTGGATGTCCAAAAAGAACTCCTGCACAACTCTATATTGACGTTGAAAGTTGTATCCTTTGGAGGAAAAGTATAGGCCTTGAATCATACGATACTATGGCTGGTTATCTTAGCGTTTGGGATCTCGGGCCTGTAGGTCTTGCAGCATATCCGATCCTTAAAATCGAGACGGGAGATCTTATTGTTGGTGACGAGAATAAACTTACGATAGTACTTGGGGATGGTTTCGGAAACATCTCTTTCGTGGAGATTGGTATAGAACTTATAGATAAGCATGGTCAGAATATCAATACTTTAATTAAGAACGCAAGTGTTGTGAGTTCAAGAGTTTTTGAGGTTAGCTTTATAATAGATAATGGAACAGCCGTATTGCGTCTTAATATAACCGTGGAGATGGATTTTGATTTGAGTTATGGATTATATGATGTTAGTTTTAACCTCATCGTTCCAGAGGAGAATCTAGGAGGCGCTCCACTAGCGGATCTAACACCAATAATACTGGCTGTAGCAGCAGCTTTAGTAATAGGTATTATAATATATCGACGGGTCAAAAAAGAAAGAAGTTCTAAAATTTAGCCTACAACTTACTTATATTTTTCTCTTTTCGTGCCTCTCTTATAGCATCTAGGAGTTCTTCGTATAGGAGATCCTCTTCAGACATTTTTCTTCTCCGTGCGTTCTTAACTGCTTGCTCAAAATCGGTTAAATTAATAATCGAGACAGGAGAATCTTCAATGGGGATTTCGAAGTCATCTTTCAGCAAGATTGCAATATTTGCGCCTTCAAGAAGATTCTTGGCATCTAAAGAGAGAACATCTCTTTCGATAATTATTGCACGAATTCCGAAAGAAATAAGCTTTTTAGCTATATTCTTACCCCCACCAGAGGGGTCTTTTATATATATTACGTCACCTTTTTTTATTCCATATGTATTAAATAGTCTTTCCACTTGCGAGTTAGAAAACTTCTCGAGAACTTTAATTGGAACTTTTGATGCATCTAGCATTAGAAGTTTCAAGAGCGTTCGGTTTTGAGTCTCTACAAC
>JAGGXM010000003.1 GCA_021163045.1 Thermoproteota archaeon
CAATCCTTATCGCGAGGAACGAAAAGCCTGTAGATGTCCATGAGGCTCCCCAAAAGCAATAAGACTTAAGAGGCAAGATATATGTCTGGTATATATTTAGCAACAATCAATGGGGGAAGAGCCAATTAATATTAGATTACATATGGATAAATTAAAAATAAGAATGAGGTGTATTACGTGACTGAAAGTTCTATAACAATTGCTATCCCGGACAAAGTCATGGCTTTCATTAATAAAAAGGTTAGTGAAGGATTTTTTTCTTCCATTGAAGATTTTGTTAAACACGCAATATATTTATTGTCTGAGCTATATGGACTTCCAGGAACCTCCATAATTGGAAAATTATTAAATAAACTACAATTATCAACAAGTATTCAGGCAACGGAAAGCAGGCTCTCTAAAGAAGAAATATATGTTTTGAGTCTATTTGGAAATAATACATTTTTATATAAGGAAGGAATATATGCGAGAGCCCTAGGAGATGCTATGCGAAGAAGACAAAAACCATATAGTAAAGAAAAAATCATGGAAATTGTAGATAGTTTAGTCCAAAAAGGAATTTTAGAAAAAATAGAAAAAGGACCAAATATTATCATCAAGAAACTTGAGCGATGAGGCTGAGATTAATGAATAGAAACAATCTATTGCTGTTATATACGAGTATTCTACTTATATCCGCTTTTTTAACAAATGGAACGATAATGGTTCATAGTAAAAATTCCGAAAATATAAACCTACTACAAATAGACGATATAACCGCGATAATTACTACTAATGATTCATTTATAATTGAGGGGGAGACTATCGAGATCTATTTAATCATAAAAAATCCAACATTATGGAAGCTTTATAATCTTTCATACACGATGACCATTCCCCATAAGGATTCACTTGAGATTACTTGGGTGGAAAATACTTCAGATAAACAGTCATTTTATGATGAGAATGAAAATGATATACTTCTAAGATCTAATATTTCAATAATTGAACGAAATACAACTTTAGTTCTGACATATAGAATTAAATTCCTAGATGAGGGAATTTATGAAATAACATGCTCAGACTTAATATTTACAAAAGTTCTTGGAGAAGTTAAGGAAGCTGACTCGATTTCTGGTCCAGATATTGTCTTAACTGTAAATAAAATTCGAGCCAAATGGATTCCACCGGAAGGAAATATACCCTCCGATCATATATTGCTCATAGGAACGATAGTATTACCACTTGTTTTTCTCTTCTTGTCTAATAAAATTCATAAAGTTGGAGGAGCCTAAATTTAATGTGATTTTCTCTCATATTTTTTTAAGGCGTCTCTAAGAATAGGACAGATATTAAAATCGCATGGCATTGCTTTCTTATTGCAGTATATCTTGGGTGGTATGAATTCCTTAAATTCGGCAAAAGCACAATTTACTTTAAAAACGTCCCAAAAAAGATAAATAAGTGTTTTTTCCAAGTCTTTTTTCTCGAATTTTGGCGGCAAAAAACCTAGCCTAACTAGAGTTATAATATTACTGTCATATGACAAGAGATTATTCCTCCCCACCAGTTGCTCCAGCTTCTCTTTTAACCTTGAGAGAATCAAATAACAGATCAAATTTTTCTGTATCATAAATTTCAGATATAATCCTTTGCTCAACCCGCTCGCAATTTGGACAGATAAGTCTTCTATTTTTTTTTATCAATGACGCACCGCATATACTACACTTTGCAGAAACAACACCTAAGAGTCTAGAATCCAAGCTTAATGAATATGGTGGATAGAAGTCAACGGTGATTTTACCTAAGATTCTATCTCCAACTTTGATAAAATCACTTATAACGGGAACTCGCCTTCCAAGCTGCGAGATGTGCACTAACCCCGAAAAAGGTTCAATAAGAGGTGTAAATTTTCTGTCTTTAAACACAAAATATATTCGTACTTGAGCAATAGAGTTCGATACCGAAATTACTTCTCCAAGAACAATATCATCTTTTTTAAGCACGATTGGCTCCTTTAGTGGCACAACATAGATTATTTTCTTCTTCAGATTTCTCTTTACGACACCCACAATTGATGAATATATTTTATTTCCCACCTTGAATGTTCCTTTTCCGGTCCGAAGATCGTTTCCTTCATATATCAGAGTTCCCGGTAAGACTAATTCCTGATTCTTTATATTTTTATTTTGCTTCATTTTCGATCACTCATCCTTCTTCCTCATAGAAGACGACTTTTTCGCCTTTATCCAAGGCTTCTCGTAGTATTCTACCTAGTTTTCCTCTTTTACTAATTTTAACTTTTCCAGATTTACTTATCACATCCGCGAATATGAATCTTGATCCCAAATATGCTGATACTGGTTTTCCGGCTTGTTTCTTTCCAAAATCAAAGGTTAACACTTTTTTGCCCATTCGTATAACATATGGTAATGTCCCTTTAAATCCCGCTGGCTCTTCAGCAACCTTCTCTTCTGCACCATAAAGAGCCTCCGCTGCTGCCTTACTGATCGGAACGACAAAGGTTCTGTCTCCAAAAGTGTAAATCTCGTACATTGGCTTATTAGATATAAAATCAAAAACGACGACCACAGGCCTGGTTAAATCTTCGCTAAGCAGACCATGAGGCACTTTTACTGTTGTTTTTAACGCAAGAACGTTCTTAACTTGCCCTTCAAACATAAAAATTACAGTATCAATTATTGATGGAATCATGCCTAACTCGATCTTCCCAATAAATCGTTGGATGGCATCAATTGCTGTCGTTGCATGTACAACACCAACCATACCAACGCCGGCAAGTCTTAAATCAGCAAATAGCTGAAAATCTTCTGGATTTCTCATTTCATCGAAAATCGTATAATCTGGACGCGATAAAAGGAGAATATCATGAATTTCCTCTGGTGTTCCGAAGTTCTTGGAATAACTTGTAATTTCCTTGGATAAGATCATATCTCTCGGCGCCTCTATTGTTTTAACTATTTTATTTAAATCCTTATAGAATTCTGCCAACGCTTGTGCAAATGTAGTTTTTCCCATGCCCGGCGCTCCGGCAATTAAAATCCCCTCTGCTCTTGTCTTAAGTCTCTTTACTAGCCGATCCGGTAGATTATAATCTTTTAATTTTAGACGCTTAACAGGCCGAACTGCTGTTATCTCAATAGAATCCGAAAAGGGCGGTTTCGTTATTATTATCCTAAAGTTCTCTAACTGGATTATTGTCGAAGATGGGCGTTCAATTTCTATGAATGCCCGAATATCTGGTCTCCTTGCTTCCTCAATAATTTCTTTGACGATTTTTCGTATTTCTTCTTTACTAACGGGTTCCTCTCTTATAGGAACAAAAGTCCATCTTCCCGGTAAGCCTTTCTTAGCCATTGGACGAATTCCTTCCTTTATGTGAACAGATAGTGTGTTTTCGTCGAAGAAGTTTCTTAATGTTAATTTACCTTCTACAGCTCTTGGAGAGATTATCTTAGCCGTGATACCCATCATTTCCGCTATTTTCAGATTTATCTCTTTACTAGTTAGGAGTATTGCACCAGTTTTCTTAGCTATATTTAGAACCACTTCATCAATAGTAAGACGAGAATCGATATTATCAAAGACATACTCTATATCTGCACCATCTTTCTTTAGTTTCAATAGTGCATCTATACCAACAATACCATCTTCCATTCCATCTTCAGCCATCTCACGTAATTTCCGCAATACTATGACGGGGATTATAAATGTACTTTGATATTTGATTTTCTCAATGTCTGCGGATCGCAATGCTCCCGATAAAATAACACTAAGATCTAGCACGTACTTCTGCTTTCCACCGTATTCGGCGGCCTCACCAAAGCTCATAGTAATCACCAATATCAATATATAATGTACTATTAATTTTGGTTTCATTAATGAATACGATATCTAAATTTACCGAAACTTATCAAGAAAATCATATGAAAGAAAAAGATATATCAAAGCACTGTAGGAAAATTTGCTCCAGAGATTATTGCTCGACTCGACTCTTTCCCAGCGAAAATCCGATCGAGGCCGGAATTAAACAAACTATGAAGTCTATAATTGCATTCTCAATACGATCTTTAAGTACGTTGAAGAGATCTCCCTGAACCGCACCATAATTAAATACTAGCGATGTCAAATCTATTGGTAATGAGAATACGGCTAATATTGAAAAAAATACTACGAATCTTAGAAAGATCCCTTTGGCATTATCTGAGAGTACGCCAATTAATAATGCTCCGAATAAAAGTGCAATTAGTCCCATAAGATAATCCAGATCCTGAAGGCCATTTCTGAGAATTTCTAGAAAAGATAATATCATAACCTGTGATGCATAATTTATCCCCAAAGATCTTGTAAATTGTATTATAAAAGCAGATTTTATTTGAAGTAGTAAGTTCGTAAAGGATACTGCAACCCAAAAAATAAATGCCGAGTCAAAAATTGATCTCATTTTTGGCATTTACATCACTCAATACTAAAACTAAATTTTACGTTTTAATAAATATCTTGCCAAGTTGAGCAACAAATCGACATATTCGCTCTCAGTTCCAAGCTTCTTAGCTTTCATTAAAGTTTCTATACATTTTCGTGTTTTTCCACGAATGAGATAAATTATACCTAACTCTAGCCAAACTCTAGTATCCCTCCTGTTCATGCTGAGTACTGCAAGATATGCCTTCTCGGCCTCATTCCATCGTTCATTTAATAGTAAGGCTTTTGCTCGAGCATACCAACCTAATTTACATCCAGCATTAATTTTAAGAGCCTTATCAATATAGGATATACCACTCTCATAATCGCCAGCTCGTACTAAGGTTAGACCCAAGTTTAGATATGCTTCGAATCTATTACTATCGTTTTTAATTAATTCTCTAAAAATTCTAGCTGCATTATCTAGGTTCCCTAGTGTATACTCTATTTTTCCAAATATTATCTTTTCTTCATAGCCATTATTCAGCTGAATTGCTTCTTGGCCAAATTTCTTTGCTTCAGATATTCGGCCTAACGATAAGGAAATTAAGGCTAAATATGAAAGCATTTTTGCTTTTTCTAATGGTTCTAGCTTATTTTCTTTAATAAAATTGAGAATATCATTATATAATCTTTGTCTTACCGAGATAGGCAAGTTTACAACCAAATGCCCCTTCTTTTTTTGTGACAACCATCTTTGGATCTTGCTCCAATCTTCATCTTCTACTTCAATTAGTTCGCTTAATTTTTCTTCAAAGCTAGGTAAAAGTTCCCAGCTCGGGTTACATACATAAATAGATTCCTTCAGAAGTTCTAACATTGTATTTATTGATTCTCGTATATTACCCAGATTAGATAATAGGATTATTTTAAGA
>JAGGXM010000102.1 GCA_021163045.1 Thermoproteota archaeon
GCTTATTTACACAAGTGAACTGTTATATCGATTTTCATAGCACTCTCTTTAGTGCTTGCACTTATAATTTATTTTTAATTAAGAGAGTAACTATTTAAACAAGTTAATATAGGAAATCAATTTAAATATAAATAATTGAAGTATCAAAAGTTATGCGCTTGTTTAAAGATTTGGATTGTAAGGGATTTTTATGCCTATAACGGCTTATGTTTTATTGAAATTAAGACCCGCGCCGATCGAGCAGCTTAAGAAGGAGATCGATAAGATCCAACAGATTAAGGATTGTTCCATAGTGACTGGCGAGGTCGATGCAATACTTTTTATAGAAGTCGAAGATACTCAGGAGCTTTTCGAAGTTGCAAAGAAGCTGAGGGATATACCTTTCGTCCTAGATACACGTACTTCGATAGTCATTTCTAAATGTAAATAAAATATTTTCTTCATATTTTTTTAATACTGATTTTTCGCAAATACAGCAAGTAAATTTATTTGGATATATTTATAAACAATTTTTGCATATTATACTACATTGAAACTATGTTAAAAAATAAAAATGGCAACAATCCATAAAATGCTTAATGCCCGGAGGGAAGCCTTCTAGAATGTTTGGTTTATTCATTGTCTTATTCGTCATATTTGCTGTTCTTCTAGCTATTATTAAGGAAAAGTATAGGGAATAAAATCTTATTAATTCCTATCTCCTTTTTTTATTCTAGAAAGAAAAACGACAGGATGGAGGATCAAAAAATGAAAAAGTATATCGATTCTAACGATTTTTTCAAGGACTGGATGCTTTCAGAGATGCTTAGCATGACCAATGAAGCCTTAATCATCGTTGATGAAATAAAATCAACCTTAAAACAATTGGAAATATTGACCCCAACAAGCTTAGAATTTAAGCTTTTACTCTATTATGCACGAGAATGTTTTTTGGAGATGAACGAAGTGCTCAAGGAAATACTTATAGAACTGGGAGATGAGGATTTCTACTCGGAATCTAGATTTATTCCAACAAATATAGGGACTTTAGTTAGAAACTTATTTAAGATTCTAGAGTCCATAGAAAAAAGTATTCTCCATGGGGATTATAGAGGCGCAGCCACGCTCTCTTCAGTTGCTAATAACTTGATTAATTCTATCATGTTAGAGGGTTTTCCTTCTGATGCCAGTTAACTTTTTCTATATTTTGACGAATATATCACTTGCAACCATAAACTTTCTCGGCGCAACGTCTTCTACAATCCTAGAAAAAAGGATTTTATAGGAGGAAACGAGTTTTCCAAGCCTCGCTTCAATTAATTCCTTTGTATTATTAATCGCTTCATTTTTTTCATACGCTCTACAGAAGTTATATAGATGAATGACGCCTTTCTGATTAATCGCCCTTAGAGCAGCTTCAATGAATTCAAAAGAGCCCTCTGGATAGTTCATTATTATTCTATCTGCAATGGTTCCCAACCTAGGAACCTCTCTTTTCGAGTCTCCGATTATTGCAACTAATCTTTCGGGGTCCACTTTATTTATTTTTATGTTCATTTTTAAGAAATCTATAGCGTGCGGATTTATATCTATAGCGTAAACTTTTGAAGCTTTTTTAGCGATGGGGATTGAAAACGAACCTACTCCTGAGAACATATCTATTACTATTTCATCGCCTTTAATTTGTGAAATAACTCTATTCCGTTCATTACCTAATCTTGGATTAAAAAATACTTTCGATACATCTACTATAAAATAATATCTTCCTTCCTTATGAATAGTTAAAGTACTCCCAAAACCTGCAATTCTTTTCCATTGTGCTATTCTATATTTGCCACCTGTTTCTCTGACTTTTAAGAATACAGCCCGAACTCCAAAATTTTTACGAAGAATTTCCCCTATCTCATCTTGTTTTTCGTCTTCTTCTACCTGATTTATAAGAAGGATATCACCTAGTATCGTAACGCTCTTTGGTAATTTTTTCTTATACTTTTTTTCAAGCTCTTTCAGACTAAGGCTTATTGCTTTTTTTGGAAAAAAATTTTTATCTACTTCTAGGATCTCGCCACCAAAACTTTGTATAAATTCTTTCTGATCTGGAGAGAGATTAATTACAGGAAAATATACCTGATAATTAGAAATCACATATCTAAACCTTTTATTAAGTACTTTTTTCATCATTAATATCTGCTTTCCTTTCACTATATGCTCTAATGGAAATCTAACGGCAAACATTTCAAATTCCCATATCTCTTTTTTATAATGCTTTATAGAGACGCCGCAAGAGATAACAGCAAATCCCTTGCTTTTTCGAGAATAGGAGGCCCATGTCCAGGTAATATTATTAAAAAATCTAACTTCGTTAGCTCTTTTACTGCAATTTTTTCCTTTTCCTCATCCTTGGTATATTCTTTTTTAGGAAGTTCCAACCGCCCTTCCTTATTCGTAATCAATACATCGCCTGTTATGAGAATATCTCCAGGTTTCCATAGCACAATAGAGCCATCGGTATGTCCTGGAGCATGAATTACTTTAAACTGCCCAAAAATGTCTAATTGCTCTCCGCCAACAAGTAGAATATCTGGATTAAAATCACCGCCGAAAAATACTTTAGATCTAATGTATTCAACTTCTTTCTCATGAACTACAACTTTTGCTCCAGTAATATCCGCAAGTTCTGGTAACGATCCAGAGTGATCTAGATGCCCATGAGTTAATATAATATAAATTACATCTTCTGGATCCGAACCTAAAACATCCTCTAAGTAGGATATGATTCTGGAATCATTCCCGGGCAAGCCCGTATCTATTATTGTTAAGCCTTCTTTAGAAGATAATATATAGACGTTCCCTCCTCTAACCCCGTCCACACGATAGATGCCTGGAATTACCATCAATTATTATTCCTCCAAAATCAGCTAGAACCTTTTTTTACTACAATGGATGCATATTTTTTAAGATCATCAATAGCTTCAATGTATCCACGGATTAATAAAACATCTTCTGGTTGCAATTTAAAATCATCTGGTGGATCAAAAAACCAGTTTTTTCCACGTCTTACTGCAATAATTCTCACACCAAGTTTTTCCTCGATACCGCTTCCTTTAATTGTTTTGCCATCGAGGTAGGAACCAACTCTAATTCTCGTAGTTGACACAAATTCTTCGCCCTCCTTTGCAACAAAGGTTAAAATAGGATGCGGCTCTAGCCCTTTTATTATCGTTTCTGCGATTCTTGCCGCGCTGTCAGCAATATTTTCTGTTGATACGCCCAGTCTCAGCATACCCAAACCTTCCATTTTACCGCCATATCGTTCGATAAGGGTAAGAATTAGAAGTTCGTATTGAGTATGTAGCCAATCGATGTATTCTTCTAGATGCTCAACTTCTTTTGCTACTTCTCGATCATTCATCATTACGCAACTATATGCCAAATCTAGCATCAATTCTACCTTATTTTTCAATTCAACAATTGCTTCCTGAATTCTAGTAACAAGTTTTTGCTTCTCATCCTCCATGTTTCTTAACAACCTCCTTGAAATCGTCTATAATCTCTCTCGCGCCCCTAACAATAAGCTCATCATATTCCTTAAATTTCTCCTGCCGATCTGGATCTAAAATCCACTTTTTTCCTCTCCTAACCGCTATTACATCTATGTAAATACCCATTTCTTCTAAGAAGGCGATACTCTTTCCGATAAGGATACTTCTTGGCGGTACTTTTACTGATTCGACTTGTTCTTCGGCTTTCTGAAACGCTTCCCGAACTGCCGGATGTACTCGTATACCTATCCTTACTAAATTTGCAATGTCTGCAGCTGCATTTGCAATATCATTAAGTGCAGAACCAATCTTTATTATTGTAGAAACCCCCACCGCATCCTCTTTATCCCGTACTGCAAGTGAAGAATTCATTATTAGCAGATAATTTAGCCTATCAACTTCTTGCTCCATTTTCATTACAAAATCAGAAAGTTCCTTATTATCATTCAAATATGCAAAATATGCCAGATCCATCATCAGGGAAACTAAATTTTTCATATCGCGTAGGATTTCACGAACTGATTTAGGTTCATACTCAACCTCATTCTTGGCATTACTCATAATTATCTTCCCTCGAATATAATACTGGATTTACTTTGATTATAAAAATTCCATATATTAGCTACCGAGGGACCTTTTCTCTCTGCTTTCCGGCTCTAAAGCAAATATGTTATTAATGCAACGGAAGAAACCCCTATTAAGTCTGTAAACGTAGTTAATAGAGGTAACGTGAGATTATCTGGATCCCAACCTCTTCTAAATGTTGCTATTGCAAGGATAAAACTTAGTGGAACGACTAACAGAAAACCAATTATATTTGCTAACGTTGAGGTTATAGAGCTATTAATCACATCCTTTAAAGTTATATTTTTCACAAAAAATGATGCAACAATTCCATATAACGCCGTTATTGAAAGACCGGCAAGGAAAACGCCGAAAATTCTATTTCGTGCTATATCTAATTTTATATTACTGATTCTTGGTTCTAGATAACCTAATGCAAGGTTTGTTGTTGTAGTAGAAGCTATCATTGACCCCTCATCTCCAAGGGTATCATTAATAGCTGGCAGTATTGCTAATATTATCAGATTCTCATTCAAATATTCTCTTATTGGTGCAAGGATACTCCCTGTTATATTCCCTACTAAAATGGTGATTAGTAGTATTGGTGTAGACTCGATCACAGTTTTTCTATAATCCGTGTAACGTATATTTTTACTTACCGTGTAGATAAGTACTACTAGGAATCCAGCTAAGACGATTGTCAGGAATATTTTCGAGTTGTAATAGAACGGAGAGCCTATAATTTGACCTATTTCCATGAAAATTATTGTTATAATTATGTCATTAACTGTGGACATTATCGGATATACGATCAGGTCAGGATCTAATGCTTTTCTATAAGTAATAAAAGCAACAAAGCTTGTTATAAAAATGGAAAACAACGTGGCGATAGTACCAACAAGGAATAAAAAGAGGATAATATCTAGTAAGTCAACACATGTAATTAGGAGCAAAAATTTACAGATAAAAAAACTAAAAAAACCAATACCGAGAAAATTTAATGAACTTATAGCAATTATAGCAAGAATTAACCTATAGTATTCTTCAGAGTTGCCTATAATTTTTGGTTCTATGAAACCAATATGAAGTAATGTACCTAATTTTGAGGAGAATATTCCATTAACATTTCCTCGTATAGAAAGAATTGGCGGGTAAACTAAAAGAAGCCATGGTTTTTTATTTATTATTATGATGGCAGTAGTAAGAATAATACCAGCAAAGATCCCTAAAAAATCAAAGGACAGACTAAAGATCGACTGTGTGTATACTTGTTTGATTGAAGCAGTACCCAATTCGCTCCTTTTTACTGCCAATAGAAGCACCCTCTTTGTAATCTACCGTTGCCCTATTAAGCTATAGTTGACTCATTACTACGTTAACCTTGTCTTCTCCTTTCCTACCAGGCTTATCAAGCCTATCATCAACCATAATATGTAAAATTATCCTCTTTATGCCCATATTTACTACAGCTTCATGCGCTTCCCTAATTGTATTTAGAATCTCACCTAAGTCTTCACCTTCAATTACTGTCGCCGTTGGTGTAACCTGAAACTTTAGGTTTTTTGATTTAATAACCGATACTGCTTTTGCAACATACTTTGATGCACTTGTGCTAGGAATACCAAGAGGAATTATTGTAAACTCAGCAATTATTCTTGCCATAATCATGCACCTCCAACATAATTTATCAAAATGAAGTAGTTAGTTCTTTATTTTTTACCATTCTGATTTAACTATTTTCATATTTTTTGTAACTACAGCTACTGGAAATCTCTTGGTGGTATGTGCAACACCAAAGTTTCCTTTGTGATCTATAGCGATTACACCGGCTTGTAAATCTCTTCTGGAAGCAATCTCCTCCAAGACCATAGCTACAGCCTCATTCGCGCTTATTGACTTCATGCGTTCAACAACTTTCAGACATAGTTGCGCTCGGATTATCTGTTCTCCCACGCCTGAAGCTGATGCTGCACCTACATTTTTTCTTGCATAAGTTCCTGCACCAATTATTGGAGTATCTCCGATCCTCCCCGGAAATTTCATGAAAATACCGCCCGTGGAAGTACCTGCTACCAGAGAAGTACCATCAAAAGCTACGGCTCCAACAGTATCGTATATACCATCCGATAATCTTTTTCGAACAACATTTAGAATTTCTTCATTATTTAGGATTATTTTCAGGAGTTTAGGATAAATTTGCTTAATTCTCTTTATGTAAGAATCTTTTACTTCCATATGCTGGATTAACGCTCGGATTGCTGTACGCCATTGATTTTCCCGCTCCTTCGTTCTTAATGCATGATCATCAACCCTTAAACCCAAGTATTTTCCTAATAGCTCCGCTCCAGATCCGGCTAAAAAAATATGATCTGTAATTTCCATAACTTTTCTAGCTAATACTATTGGATGAAGTAGATTTTTTACGTTTGCTACGAACCCAAGGTTGTCCTCATCTAACATTATACCTGCATCCATCTCAATTTCGCCAAAAAGATTCAATACCGACCCTCGACCCGCATTGAATAGCTCATCTTCTTCCATTCTTTTTATGACATATTCGACTGCATCAAGAGCACCTTTATTTTTCAAAACTTCAAAACCTTCCGAAGAGATCTTATCCAGTATTATCTCCGCTTTTTCTAATTTTTCTGCTCTCCATGCGCCGGCACCGCCATGAATAACTAGAATCTTACCCAAAAAGGCCACCTCCAATAGTTGTTCCAATGTGTACTTTACTATCGTTTTTTTAAATGGTAATGACAGTACTTTATATGCGAAGAAATTTCTGCATGAATCTTGAACCTAAGAATCCGGTAAATAAAGAACAAAAGGCAAAACGATAGGATATATTTTTTCTCTAAAGCATAACAAGAATAAAGCTAATTAAAATAGAAAAAAGTAAGCCCTCCAACAAATTTCTTCTGAAAATATTAGCTCCCCAGATTATATGATTCTCTAGTTTTTCTGTGCTCTTGCCCAAGACAGGTACACGAATTAGATCTATTCTGGAGCTTATTTCTACATCATGAAGATCACGAATTGCGTTATTCATTCCTGCTGCAAGCGTTTTTTTGATTTTATTCAGCCACCGCATGTCTATTAGTGGATATGCTCCTTCCTTTGGTGAAACTGCATTAACAACATGCGTATCGGTAGTGAAAACCTCTACTTCATGAATTTTATACCTCTCTTTTAGGAACTCCACTATCTTATCGCGAACTCCTTGTTTAAGATTATTTGAGTCTATGTTAACATAAGCTACCCTTCTATCATCTACCTCAATTAAGGTTACCGCAATTCCATCCGGGCCCATACCTCCTTCAATGCCAATTTCTTCCCGAAAAATTCTAGAGAAACCAAGTCTTATTCTATCAGAAGGCTCAATTGCTGTTATTTTCTTACTAATTAATTTAATTCCCTCTAGAATTTTATCTGCATCCTGTGTTTGGATTGTTAGAGTACTATGCTGATGAGGATTATCGAGACTGTTATGTGTATCTATAAGGAGTCCATCTATACCATAAAATTGCTTTATTTTTCTAGCCATGAGACCTACATCGAGGCTTATGTCATCCATTGTCAATGGGCTTTTTGTTACTGCTGTAATTAACATATTACCAAACTTTTGGCCCAAGATATGAATATCTCTACTAGAAATCTTCACTATCGGTGTGGCTTTAGATACAAAATTTCCGGAATCAATTTCCTCTGAAATTATTTTTAGAAGGCAATTCTCTAGAAAGTAATCACTTACACGTTGTGAGGGCAAGTTCTCTTCATGACAGCAGGTTCCATGGAAAAATACTCCATTGCAGTTAAATTTCTTTCTTATAAAGTTTGTAAATCTTTGAGGCAAATCACTACTTCCAACATTTATGAACGGTCCGGGATGTATATTAGAGATGAGCCAGATTAGGTCTACCTTCTTACTCGCTTTTGATCTAAATATCACAGTACCAATTGGTATTTCCTTTTCTACTGCTACTTTCTCGAAGAATTCTTCTATGGGTTCACGTATTCTCTCCGTCCAAGCAAAAACAAAGCCACGAAAAGCTTCTAATGTGGATATTTTCATTATTTTTTTTCCGGCATTAGTAACAAGCAGTACTGAAAATAATCCAACAGCATCAAACAAAAGCATACTAAGCCCAAATTGCATAGGCGTTAACTCTTTTAGAGGCATCAATGAGCTTATATATTGGCTAGAAAGATAGGCTGCTGTCGACGGGATTATGGCAGTAAAAAACGCATAAATTGCTGATACAAATGAAGTGCTATATATCACTATCGCGAACAAACAGGTAGCAATGCCATATCCTGCCAAAATTATACCGTGAGAAATAAATGATGGAAGCGCTTTTGTAACTCCAGAGATTATTACCGTAGTGCCGATGATTCCGTTCATTAACACTGATAAGCCTATCGACCGTCTTAGATCTAATATTGTTCTCTTCCTAAGTAAGACTAGAAAAGGAATGATAATGTATAGTTGGATGGCATAGATAAGCGCTAACGAAAGTACGCTATTAAATTCTAAAAAAAATGGGTTTACTACTATCGCTGTAAATAAAGAGAAGATAAAGACCTCTATAAGTGAAGACAATAGGATTTTTCTAATAGATGGAAGTGAAAATAATCTTTTATACTCCTGCCCAACTTTCCCTGAAGTTGCTTCCTGCAATTATAAACCCTCTTCACACTGTTCTCATGCAGTTACTTTATTGATAATCTGATCTAAAGATTTGATTTTTGCAACTGCGAGATTTTTAGTCAGTTTCGGAATATACCAAGCCGCTTTTCCACTATTTGTATAAACTTTCTTTATACCTAACGCTTCTATCGGACTTACAACCATACAAGTATCAGAAATTATTTTAATTCCTTGCATTTCGAGCTTATTTAAAATACCAATGTCTCTTAATTTCTGCTTCACATATCGGGAGGTATATATCCAAAATCGTACATTGTTTTTTACCTTTCTGTTACCAATTTTTCTGGCAATTTCTTTTATTTCCTCAATCGTTGCATGCGGACATCCTATTGCTATAAGATCTGGTTCGATGTCCGAAGGAAAATGCTCTTGTTCAAATGATATCAGATCCGAATGCTGGATTGCTAATCGTTCTTTAGGCTGGTCTCCTTGAAAGGCTTCTTCCCTATTTTTTGCTTCTGGGGTTATACCAACTATATGAAACATGGCTGTAGATCCGGCTGCTGCTAAACCAGCCCCCAGCGCCCGCATTTCCCAGATGCCGGGCTTAGATTCTAACTCAAATACAGGGATCTCTCTTGGAGATAGAATATTTCCTACGTATAATCCCAAAAGTCCATAATAATATTCTCCATTTGGCTTAGCTTTAACTTTGATTAATGTCGTTCCACGTCGATTTTCCTTTAGAAGGAGTCCCATTTTAGGAATTCTTCCTACAATCGCTGCAGATAAAACATCAAGATTACCATTTCTATTTGTTCTAGCACCTAATACACTGTTAACAAAAACTACTGCCGATGATTCCGAGAATGCCACAGGCTCTGCAAATTTGGGTCTGTTTTCTGCAAGATATGGCGCACAAGTTAATGTCGGAATAACACCCAATTTCACGTATGCATCTATTAGTCTCTTTTGCAATTTAGCAAAATCTTCAGGGACACCAAGTTCTTTCCATCGCTCTAAATCCATTCCTGCTGGATTTAATGTCGAGAAAATTTTAACTCGCACACCATTTCTAACCATATCTTCTAGTAGTTCTATCATAGGTAGACCTGCAGTCTTATATGATACTCCAGAAATATGTGCACGCTCTATTTTTATCATTCGTTTCGCATCATTTAGTTCCCCTTGTGCAACCAGTAATTTCATTGCTTTTGCAGGCCATAGCCCGAAATCCCCGTTAAGAATTCTTTCCTCCTCTTTCGTTAAATACATGTTTAGTCTACCTCCAGGACCCCTTGTCTATTCGAAATTTTTTTAACACGTCCTATTTTGCCCGATTTTAGCCCGAAAAGAGCTTTTTTGTTGATTTCGGCTAGCATAGGAATATCACCGAAAATCGCTCCAGAGAGGACAACAGGATCTATTTCAACACAGATCAAGATTTTTGGAGCTAAATTTCTTTTAGCCAATCCAAAAAGGATACTGGCACCAACAGTACTGCCACGGCCACTACGAAAAACAAAAATTTTATTTTTTATACTGAGGCCATAAATGTCACTATTTTTATCTATAATTCTGCCAGTTTTCGGATCTACATCCCCTAGAAAGGAAATCTTCTTCTGTGTTACTAGAAGTTCGCCCTTAATTTCTCCTTCCCAAGAATTGATAATTTTCCCAAGTACTTTCATGCGTACCCCTTCTATGGCAGGCTTACACCACTCCATCTCTCGTATAAGTTATGTTCAATACCAAGGACATCAAGTACACGCCCCACAATAAAATCAATGAGATCACTTATTTTTTCCGGTTCATAATAAAACGCTGGACATGCTGGTAATATTATCGCCCCGAGGTTAGAGAGCTTGAGCATATTTTCTAGGTGAATAGAATTCAATGGTGTTTCCCGCGGAACCAATATTAGCTTCCTTCTTTCTTTTAGGGCAATATCTGCTGCCCTTGTAATAAGATTAGATGCATATCCATGTGCTATTGCAGCCAGCGTTTTCATAGAGCATGGAATAATTACTACAGCATCAAATTTGAATGAACCGCTTGCTATAGGTGCCGTAAGATCTGTTGAATCGAAGGAATGGCCTGCCAAACTTTTCACATAGCTAGGGTCTAATCCGGTCTCTAGCATCATTATTTTTTCTGCATTATGAGTCATAACAAGATAAACTGAGTGCTCCTTCTTTCCTGATAGAAATTCAACTAATCTTGTTCCATAGATTACACCAGAAGCGCCAGTTATCCCAACTACGAGTCTCAAATTCTTCACCAGACAACCAAAGATCTTGTTCTAAATTAGATAATACTATAATTTAATTATACTCTATAATTTAATTCATTCATCCCTCATTATAATCAAGAATAGATCATTACAAGGTAATTAAATCTGTTAGAAGATTATCTAATACTAAAAAATTAGACTGGGTGTTTCCTAAGTAAGCAGCGTCTTTAAAATAAAATATTAAAATATGGGGAAAAAATACATATTTTCCTAAAAATTGCCAATTCGTATCGTTTAGGACGTTGCTGGTACGATCTCTCTCTTCTTAAGTAGTGTTATCTCAATGGTACTTACTCTGTCGATTCTGTCTGGATTCTGTGGATTTTGAATCTCATCAGTACCGATTTTTATGCTTTCGACATCAAGTATTCCTGGTAAGTATCTTGTTCTAAGAACTTCAGCAACATCAACTGCTCGGCTTATTGCTCTTCCCCTAGCACTAATCTTTAGCTTCTTTGGTCCTTCGTTTAATATTATTGCCATTGCAGCCATTACATACCTTATTAAAGGCTTTCTGCCAACATAAATGACAGGCGCTTCATTACTTTCTGATTCAGACATTTTTCTTTTACCCCCTTTTGAGTTTTTATGCTTTTTAGATATCCAACAGGTATGCTATTGATTACGTTGGTTTTCAGAGAAAAAGGATAATGCTTAGTATTTATTTTTTTCCATTCAAAAAATTTAATGCAAAAATCTCATCTATAAGCTTCTATTTTAATAAAATAATAATGCTAAGTAGACTTGATGATAATATTTTCCAGGTATTCCTTTCATTCATGTGGGATTAATATTAACCGAAGAAGTGAATAATAAACACCAATATACTTCTCTACTCTTTCTTAGAATACAACTCTAATGACTTGGCAAGAGATTCTAGCTTTTTTATGCCAATCCTGTTAAAACCAAGAAACATGCCTCCATCCTTAATTCCTAGCCAACCACCAATTTTTTCGCCGGGTTTTAACAAATTAAGGCCAATGATGTAAAATTTTCTGGCTGTAGTATTTTCTATTGTAATACTCTCTCGAAGAAGTACGAGTAAGCTCTTCCTACTTCCAATTATTGTCACATAACAGCCATTTTTATCATATTGAACATCAATTCCTTCTATATCTAAATGTGTAACTCTAGCTCGGGAATAACCTTTTAGATGAATGTATCCTTCAGCATTAATTTTCCTACTATCGACCAGAAGTGAAATCTTTATTGGAATTTTTCCAATGCCTGGGCCAGTCGTTATTATCCGCTCCTGAATCTATAATATCTCTGTAAAAGGTTTTACAGAGCCTATTCATTTTTTCCGATAGTTTATAACTTTTCTCCGTGATAAAACTCTTACGGCGAAATCTGTACCCCTGAAAGGCCTGCTTTTAATAACTATTGTTCTATCCCGAATCTTTGCGTCAATATTTAGAATTCCTAGAGCTTTTTTAAGCTCAGTTACATCGGCCGAATCTCTCTTATAGTCGCAGTTATTAGGACATTTTGTACAAGGGCCATCAATGAAACAAACACTAGGACACGGAATTTTTGCAGTATACGAATTCGCACAACAAGCTGTTGCCCAGGGGATTATTCCTATATCTCTAGCCGAATTAAGAATCTTTGCTTTTTCCGGAAACGGTACGCTTATTTGCTTTTCTTTTATTATCTTAACTCGTCGTCTGACCTCACTAGTATCTAACCCAAGCGAATCAAGTTTGATTAAAATGCTTTTAGTGGCCCGAAAACCACCAACAACTACACCAATAGCTCCCGAATCTTTCGCTTTTTTGATTATCGTATTAATTTCCATATCGTTGATTCCAGGAATTATCGGTCTAAGAAATAGAATAGGTTTAAATCCTTCATCTGCCAGATTTTTCATGCTATCAAATCTTTTTTCTGGTTTGGGTGCCCGCTTCTCCAAGGTGTCCGCTTTATTAATAGTTATTACTGTAATAAGGGGACTTAAACTGATATTTTTATTCTCTACTATATTCCTTAATTTTCTCGCCAAATGTGAGGAGATGAATTGTTTTGTGGAAAACTGGATTGGATTTCCAAGTTCACTTAAACTTTCGACATATTCTAAAAATTTATTCATAAAAATAAGCGGTTCTGAAACAGCACCCATAGCTAGCAGTGTCCCATATCTTGTTGGAAAAAATGCAGGATTATTAAGTAATGCAAAAACAAGTTCTTTTCCCGTCAAGGGGTATGGTTTGGGATCTGAGAAAGAGAAGCCCATGCTTTCAATATAGCAGTATGCACAAGCGAAAGGACAATTAATCGTAACATGTATCGTTATTCCACACCATCTAGGCGATCTTTTTGTTAACGAATCCTTTCTAGCTTTTTTTAGAGATTTCTCAGGTAGGTCTTCTTTAAATGTTTCCAGCAATTCCTTTCTTTTCTCAATTAAGTATAATGGTTTAGGTCTACGACTTTCTCGCATAAAATTCCCATCTTATTTCAAAGGAATACATTTTTTTATTCTGATCGATACAGATATGCCTTCCTTCATTTTTTGAGAAGTTATCGCTTCTATGATTTGATCATCTTTTAAACGAAGTAAAACTCGCCAATAATTCCTCTGGAAATTACACGCCAGAATTTGTGCTTCCAACTTTCCTTCTCCGATTATGATATCCTTCGGCCAAATACCTACATAGTTAGAGTCTACTTTGCACGGTAGAATGTTCTCATTTATTTCCGAGAAAATATTCTCTTTTCTATTGATCTCTAGTATGTTCAGTCTTAGAAATTTTGCTACCTCTAGGCTCAATGGTTTTTCGTAAATTTCTTCAGGCTTTCCGTGCCATAGAATTCGACCATCAATTAGAATTGCTATTGAATCTGCTATTTGAAATGCCTCAGATTGATCATGTGTCACAAATATTGTCGTTATTCCAAACTTTTTCTGTAATCGTTTAAACTCCCATCTTAATTTATCTCTTAGGGGTTCATCTAAGTTTGCAAAGGGCTCATCCAACAGTAATAACTCTGGATTCGGTGCCAGAGCTCGCGCTATTGCGACTCTTTGCCTTTGCCCACCGCTCAATTCTCTTGGATATCTGGATTCTAGGCCGGATAAATCCAGAAATTCTATTAGTTCCTTTACTCGTTTTCTTATCTGATCCTTAGGATAATCTTTAACCTCAAGACCAAATGCTATGTTTTCCCATACAGTCATATGAGGAAATAGAGCCAAACTCTGGAATACAAATCCAACATTTCTTTCGGCGGCCTCCATATTTGTTACGTCAGTATTATCAAATAGCACTTTTCCTTTATTCGGTTCTAATAGCCCCGCAATTATTCTAAGAGTCGTTGTTTTTCCGCTCCCCGAAGGCCCTAAAATCACAAGCAATTCTCCTTCAGATACATCGAGATTGATATCCTTAAGAACCCATTCAGTGTTAAATGATTTCCAGATACCAACAAGCCTTACAGAAACCATCTCCATCTTTCCCTAATTCTAATAGTCAGCTTTAATCTCTAAAAAATAAAAGTAAGAGATATAAAAGAGACATCTTTATATTTTTACTCTTTTACGTCTATAAAACATATATAATACGCCTATAATTGCTACTATAGCGACAAGAGAGATCATATATAGAGGTAACATGCTCGGTCCTGCGGTCATAACTTCCTGCCACTCAGACAACCAAGTGTCTATATTATTGTAAACTTCTTGAACAGAGACTAAATTATTAGCGGGCTCAATTTCACTTATGTTATATACCAAGTATTGCCTAATGTTCTCTGGTAAACTATTTAGAATATCTGTGCTCGCTGGTAGCATAATATCATTTTCGGCCACCAACGATTGAACCTCATCGCTTAATAACCAATCTATAAACTGAAGAGCCATATCTACCATAGGAGAACCTTTTACAATCCCGATTCCTTGAATTTGGAACCAGCTATACCATCTGTCATTATACTTGACTAACATTGGCCGATATCTCGTGGTATTTTCATATAGTCCGTGATAGACAGGACTTGTTAAATAACTCACAACAATAGGTCTTCCTTCTTGTTCGTTTAAGAAATAGCTATAGTATGCTTCCCCCCAACTTTTAGTAACAATGATATTATCTTTGATTTTTGACCACCACTCTTTCCAATCTTTTTCTAGAATTTTTTCGTACACTCCAATCTGCCATAATAGGAATGATACGCCTGTTGTGCTAAGCGTCGGATCTTCGACAACAAGGTATGATGCTAGTGTTTGATTATAGAAATCTTCGAATTTAAGTTCCGTGAGATTTATCCTTTGTGTATCGTATATAAACGCTATCGGGCTAAAATCATAGGGTACCGCGTACAAATCGGGGTCAAAATTATCAATCAGGTCACTATCAATTCTTGAGAGATTTTGTAAATCTGTTTCATTAATTTTTACAAGAATTCCTGCTTTTTTGGCTTCTTGAACAACGATATTATCTATTCCTATTAGGAGATCTGCAGTTCTAACTCCCGCTTTATATTCCTGTAATGCTGTTAAGAAGATATTCCTTGCTCCACTAAAGAATCGAATATCAATATCCACGCCATATCTATTTTCAAAAGAAGTAAATATTTTATCATACACACCGCCGGACAAGGTCTCATTTGTCAACCCAAAGAAGTATTCATATGTGTAAATGACTAACTTATTATCTGCATTCACTTGATTATAAGTACCAATATAGCTAATAGAGTACATAGGGATCGGTAATAAGATTAGTGACAAAATGATAATCCCAATACCTACATTTTGAATGAAAAACTTAACCATAACCAACACCTCATCTTCACAATAGCTAAGTTCATTTAAATAAAGATTATGTATAAGCACTCTATTAGAAGCCGGAACTTAATTCTTCTCCTGTCTTCAGAATAATAAGGAATGTGACAAAACTTAAGAATATCAATAGTAACGCAGCTGCACCAGCAGTTATAAATTTCCTCCCAGCGACCATGAGATAAAGAAGAACAGTTAACGTTGCATAAGATCCTCTATACAGAAGTGTTGTAGATGCAAATTCTCCTAAACTTGTGGCAAATGCGAGCGCTACAGCAAGAGCAATACTTGGTGCGATCAACGGAATATCTATCTTTTTGATCCTTTGAGCTGTTGATGCTCCAAGAACTTTCGCAGCATCGAGAATCTCGGGATCTAGCTTATAGAGTCCATTTAGCAGAGCGCGGGTAGAGAAAGGATACGCAATAAATGTATGTGCAATAATAATTAAAGGTCGAGGATCTGTAGCTAAGATGCCAAGCGGACCAAATGCAGATATTATACCCAAACCAATTGTAATCCTTGATACAGCAACAGGAATAAAAATCGTAACACCAAAGATGATGGACATTCTCTTTCTAAGCCATAGTTGGTATGCAGTTGCAATGGATAGGATCAGCGTTAATGTTCCAGCAAATATAGAATAAAGGATACTATTAATTGGTGCAACGATAGGCGCTGCTCCCAGATATGTATTATACTTAGTACTAAAGAGAGAGTACCACCCTTGCAGAGTATATCTTCCGGTTATTGGATCATAAAATGCGCTTAGAAATATAGCAATAAGAGGAGACACCATAAATACTAGAAATAATATAAGATATACAGCCAAAATGATATCTACTTTATTTCTGTTTAAAACGCCTTTAAATAAGGATTTCGTCCGTATTACCCCGGTTTTTCCTATTTTCCTTATTTGTGTTACATTCTCTACTACCTTTAGATATATGAATACCATAATACTGATGAATATTATCTGCAGAAAGGCTAGTGCAGCAGCCAAATTGAAATCAAAGAAGGTTAAATAATATGAGTATATCTGAACTTCAATTGTTCTATAAAAAGGACCGCCAAGCAATAAAACAATTTCAAAACTTGTGAAACAAAATATAAAAGTCAGAACCGCCGCGGATAGGATGCCCGGGTAGATTAGAGGTAGTATAATCCTTATAAATTTATAAAAACCCTTACTACCAAGAATTTCCGCGGATTCCTCGATCTCTGGATCTATCCTTCTCCAAACACTAGTAGTTATCAAGGCAACCATAGGAGCGTTATAAAATATATGCGCTAGTAGAATTCCTGGAATTCCTCTACCAAGAATTATTCTGTGACCTGTGAGAAAATAAAATAGCTGTGTAAAATATCCATATGTTCCGTATAAAGTCAAAAAAGCAAATCCTACAACAATGCCAGGTAGTACAAAGGGAACCATAATTAGGGCTGTGAAGATACCTTTTCCTTTAAAATCATATTTTGTTAATATGTATGCAAGAGGAACTCCTAATATTACTGAGAAAATAGTGCTAATTATTGCGATCCAAAATGAAAAAAAGATTGCAGAGATCACCGTAGAGCTCCTAAAGAGAATTAGAAAGTACTCTAAAGTTATACCATGTTCATTAATGAAAGCATCAACAATAACCTTTGAGAGCGGGTAATACATGAAAATAATCATATAAAGTATTATAGAGAGAAGTATTGCAACCTCGATTTTTCTCATTTGTATCATTTAGTTCCCTGATCCTATAATTCTTATTTGTTTTTTCAGTCAACAAACTATATCATAATTTTGTTAATGGGATCTCTCGTGAAAAAATTAACTCAGGGAAAATTACCACCAAATTTACTAAGAAAAATCATTAAGGAATATATCGGCATTGTAGATAAAAAGGTACTTGTAGGACCTGAAGTAGGTTTTGACTCTGCTATTATCCAAATAACCGATGACAAAATTGTTGTAACTACTGATCCAGCATTATTTATACCAAGAGAAATCCCAATAGAAATGTTCGCATTCGGCTTGGTTCATTTCGCTGGAAGCGATATTGCAGTATTCGGAGCAAAACCTAAGTGGATGATCTATAATCTCTTATTTCCTCCATACACAGATAGTTCGTTTATTTTAGACATCGCAAAAGCGGTTGATAAAGAATGTAAAAAATGGAATATCAGCATAATCGGCGGGCATACTGGTGTTTATAGCGGTATTAAAATTCCAATAGGTACTACTACAATGATAGGTGAGTTGATTTCTGACAGGCCAATTCTACCATCAGGTGCAAAACCTGGTGATAGTATTATATTAACGAAATGGTTGGGTCTAGAATTCTTAGTCGCCTTATCCTACAGCAAACCTAATCTTATAGAAAATCTGCTTGGTAAGAAAGGCCTAGAAAAATATAGAACTCTATATACTATGCAAACTACTATTCCAGAAGCAATGCTTCTCACAAAAGAATTAAAACCGCACGCTATGCATGATGTTACAGAGGGGGGACTTGCAGCAGCTCTTAATGAAATGGCCGATTCTTCAAATGTTGATTTTATTATAAGAGAGGTGAATCTTCCAATATCTACAGATTTAGATAAGGTTTTCTCGGAACTAAAGATCGATCCTTTAAAAGTATCTAGTACCGGTTCTCTCCTAATATCAATTGAAAAAGAAAAGACAGATGACGTTATATCTCTTCTTTCAAGAAGTGGTATTCATGCTTCTATTATTGGTGAGTTTAAGAAAAAAGGAACCGGTCGGTTTTTAGAAATAGAAGGAAAAGTATTACCGTTTCCAGAACCAGGAACAGATTTCTTTGCCGACTTCTTCGTAATTTCTAATAATAAAAAAGTATAATTTTTTCCCAAAAAATCCTACTTCATAAACTTCTCTTCCCACTTTGCCAGGTGTTCTATACTCTCTTCTATGCTGGCAAATCTGTCCCTGACAGCTTCAACATCCTCTACTGTCACGGTATCTCTGCCGAAATATTGCGCTCGCTCTGCCGCTGGTGCCATTAATTGTACCGCGTACCTTAGGCTAATTTCCGTACCAAACTTTGTTAATAATTCTAACGCCGCATCTTCTAATTTCACACCCTCTTCCCCCGCACGTATCTTTAGAATTTCCTTTACTTCATCTGCATTATATGGATGCGTCGGTATGATCAATAAACGATCTAGTAAATCTAATGGCATACCATGTGGAGAAACTATATCAGTCCCTCTAATCTTAGTTTTACCCCTATTTGATGCCATTATAACAATCGGCGCAAGCTCGCTCTCCAACGCACGGTTGAGAAAACTAAATGCTTCTATGTCCAACATATGAATTTCATCAAGGAAAAGCACTCCTGGGATTATCTCTGCTCGGCCTTTTTCTACTTGATCTTTAACCCACGAATCGACTCTAGCACGAATCTCCGGATCTATTTCTTTTCTTTCTTCCGTTGCACCAAATAAGAATGACATCAAGCCTCCGCCACCACTCTGTTTATGGAATAATTCATCGAGTTCATCGAGCGTTGTAGTATAAACGAACTCCCTTTCTTTTTCAACAGGACCGGTAGGAACAGGTACTTTAGGAATTCTTCCGATATCGTATCCTAACTCCTTAGCAGATTCTTCACTTATGCCTAATAAGCTAACCCTTGCAGACTCTTTATCAATCATAATAACCATACCTTTCTTAACACCTCTTGAAATCATTTGCTCTGCAACATCGGGACCTATTGTATAAGTTACCCTCTGATCCTTAGTTCTCAGAGTTAACTTTGCCTTCTCTACAACCTTTTGATATGGATTATATGGATGAGGTACGAAATGCGGTTCAAATTCTGCAATTTCACCTTCGAGTACCCAGCGTTTCTCTCGGATCCGCACACCTATCGCTTTCCGTAGTGCGCGCATCAGAACTTCGGTTTTCTTTACTTCCGTGCTGTAAATTTCAGATCCACTCAACTGTACGAATGGCACATCAGAACCAAGTTCTCTAGCGATCGCTATTGCTATTGCTGTCTTACCAGTTCCTGGTGGCCCAGCAAGTAATACTGCTCTACCAGCCATTTTTCCTTGGCGGATTAATTCAACTACAAGACCTGCGGCCTCTCTTGCTTTAATCTGCCCTACAAGGCCACCTGCTTTAAATTTAGCCTTCCCTTTTTCGTCTAATCCGAGACCGTGAACATGGCTATGTGCTCCGATTCTAATAAACGCTTTAGAGGACATAGCGACCACCTAAGAATTAAAAAATTTTTATGTTAAAAATTTGGATATTACATATAAAAATCTATCTATGGAAAAACACATTATTCGCTTTTTGACATTTTAATGTGGATTTCCATATGGATGCATTCTGCTACGAGAATTTATCTAAACAAAAAGCTTAGAGATGCTGGTTAAAATAATCTTCAGCTAATTTAAATTCTAGAAAACAGTAAGGTCTAAGGAAATCTATAAAAACAAATTGAAAAATAAAATGTAAAAAACTTATACGGTTCTAAGGATGCTCTCAGGACCTGTTTCTTTCCACTCTCTTTGTGTAACTACAATCTTCTTGAACGCTGGTAGTGATGCTAATATAGCTCCACCGATCCAGACTGCATATAGCCTCTCTTCTGGCGCATCTACCTGTACTTTGTCTCTTGCAGCCTCAGGAACGAGCTCCTTCAATTCCTTCTCTAATCTCTCCTTGAAGTTCAATATCAGGGTATTTCCACCTGATAGGATAATATTCTCGTACATATTCGGTCTGATGTCAATATCACAATCCATGATAGCATCATATACTTTCTCATCGAGCGGTAGATCCTCTAGACCAACCCATGTTGGTCTATACATTATTTCTGGAGCTTGGAACCTCTCCTCTACAAGTTCAATTACACGCCCATCAGGTAATTCAAAGCTTTCAGCTACAGCTTTTGGCATCTTTTTAGCCTTATCAAGATCTGCTTCGTAATCTAGGGCGAAATAAGCAAGTTTCTCTTTAATCTCTCTGACGATTTCCATCTCAGCCGAGGATGTGAAATAGTAACCTCTAGCAGTTAATAAACGGGCAAGGTATTCTGTAATATCTCTACCAGCAAGGTTTAATCTTTTTACCGCATGAGTTATAAGGAAGCTTTCCTGTATTGGGACTATGTGTGTAACTCCATCTCCAGAGTCAACGACCAATCCACTGACTCTTCCCGAAGCATAGAGAGCCAGAATAGCTTGTGTTCCAACATAGAGTGCAGGGACTCCAAAGGTCTCAAACATTATCTCGGCCATCTTAATTCTATTTTCCTTGGGAGTAAGAGGTGCCTCAGTTAATAGCAAGGGTTGTTCTTGTGGGTTAATTCTAAGTTCTTTGTAGAAAACATGATGAATCAATTTCTCCCAAGATTTCCAGTCATTAACAATACCATGCCTTAATGGCCAGACAAGTTGAAGAACACCTCTCATATGAATTGCATCTCTTCCGACATAGTACTCGAGAGCATAGGTTTCTGACTCTGGCATTACAGCATCATACTTTGGATAACCAACTACTGTTGGGATTACGCTTCTTGGCCATTCCTCTCCTGCAAATCCAATTTTAGTGTATCCAGTTCCTATGTCTATAACGACGGCTTTATTTTCAAGTTCAGGTGCGGTGCCTCCCATTTTTCCCACCATTTATTTTTCATTTGATATTAGCAAAAAAGTATTTTAGAAATTACATATTAAAAACTCACTTATTATTTTTATTATTACTTTTTGAAATTTTGGGTTTTACTGATATGTATGATTAAATATTCAATATAAAATGCAATTTGAATCTTTTTAAAAAGTAATTTTTTGAGATTGGATGAAAAGTGGCTAGGAAATTTGTTAAAGATTGAGAATGGAGCGTGTAGAAAAATGATAGACTTAACCTCTTTCTATGGTGAGATTATCAGCAAGATTGATGCACAGATTCCAAATATACGAATTTCGGAGGCCAGATTGTATATATCTGAACAAAAGTATTACAAACCCTTTGTTATAGCTACTGGGAGAAGCGTCGTATCTAGAAATTTTCTAATTTTCCTGTATACGAGGAATAATATCTTTGGTGTGGGAGAGGCTGGATTACCAAGGGAAAATATAGAGGCCTTCTTTAAAGATGCTTTTTCGATTTTACAGAGCTATGTGGGGAAAACGATAAATTTTGCTGTTAGAGATTTTCTCAAAAGGAACAATCTCAGTAAAAATTTGCGATTAGGAATTGCTACTGCACTACTAGATCTAGCAACAAGAGAGATGACTATCAGATTTGGAGAAATTTTTGGGAAACTGCACACCGAAGAAATTCTGACTGATATCACTATCGGGATTGAGGATATCGAGTCAACGGAAAAAGATCTTCGCTTCGTCCTAGATAACGGATTTAAGATAATTAAGCTTAAGGTCGGTTCTGGAGATTTAAAGACGGATCTGAAACGAATTAAATTAGTAAATGAAAGAATCCCAGAAGATTGCAAACTTAGGATCGATGCAAATCAAGGATGGACTTTTGAGGATGCAGTAAATGCTATTAAATTCATCGAAACGGAAGGAATTCAGTTAGAATTCATTGAACAGCCCTTGAAAAAGGATAAAATTTCTGAGATTGGTAAACTTAGAGATATGACCGAGATTCCGATATTAGCTGATGAGTCTATTCAGCATCTAGAAGATTTAGATAAGGTTTCTAATTTCGTAGATGGTGTTAATATTAAGATAACAAAAGCAGGGGATCCCGTTGAAGCCTTTTTGATAGGAATCAATGCAAAGGAACTCGGTTTAAAAGTAATGATTGGTTGCTCAGGAGAGTCAAATATAGGTATTACTGTGGATTCGTATCTCGCGTCTACGATACCCGTAGATTACGCGGATTTGGATTCAGATATCCTAAAGGAAGATATTCTTAAAGAAAAAGTAACTAAAGTTATTAATAGTAAGAGAATCTTACCGAGGGATGCTGGCCTCGGCATCCATAGCGATAATATTATCTGGGAAAAACTCTCTCTTAAATATATGAATAAATAATCTCTGGAGGCAATTTTATGAGTGAAAAAATTGGTTCAACAGAATTTAGAGTTATAACCGAGGAAAAAATCGAACCGGGTGTTTTCAGCAAGCTTGTAATTGCAATACCTGAAATAGGTCTCGTTGGTCTGTTAGCGCTGAGACAATTGGTGAGAAGTTTAAAGATGAAACGTGTAGGTTTTCTTGTATCGGATCCTACTTCTGTGGTCATTAGATTTGAAAATAAAGTTCCTCAGCCACCAATAAGATTATTTGCTACTGATGATATCTTAGCACTAATAATTGAATCCCAAATATCTCCTGCGCTAATTATTCCTTTGACGAAAGCGATCATAAATTTCATAGACGAGAAAGAAATTTCTATGCCTATTATGTTAGCTTCTGCTCCAAGTCAAGCCAGATTATCTAGAGCTGATAATGAGATTCTTGTAATAGCTGCGCCTGTAGGAGAAGAGGCAATCAATGCATCTAAGAACGCGGGATTAAGAACAATTAATAATGGTACTCTTGCAGGACCCTACGCATATCTATTAACTGACCGTTTAATAAAAAGGAAATCGGGCATGGTGCTTCTTTCGGAGACTTTTCCCCAACCAATAGCTGATCCTGCAAGTGCAGCCCAAATTCTAAAGTTTTTAGGAAAAATATTAGGAAAGGAAGATCAAATTGATGTGGGCGAATTACTAAAACACGCAGAGGAACTAAAATTAGAAATGCAAAAGTTAGAGAAAGCCACGCGATCAAAATTACCCCATGAAATTAGTGAATTATATACATGAGGTGATATTTATGGTCTTTTATGAGGATTTCTTTTATTATGAAGAGGAATATTATCTCAGAAAAAAACGCAAAGATGAAAGTAGATATTCCTCGCATATTTGGGAGGATGATGATTTTCTCTGCGAAACACGAGGAAGGATTAGACCTAGAATCTTAGAAGAAGTTAGAGGCCAAAATCTTTTCTATTATATCGAACTTCCTGGGATATTAAGCCGCGATGATATAGAAGTTGAACTCCAGTCGAATATTATTACAGTAAGAGCTAAACTTAGGAAGGGTGTTGTCTATCAAGGCGTAACAAAGGAGTTAAATGTGAGCGAATATCTCGCTGATATAATTCTACCCTATGCTCCCTCTCCGGATGACATACATATTTCCTTTGATAGACGAAGAGGATTACTTATTATAAGTGTATCTAGAAGGGGCGAGAAAAAGAGACTTAGGATTGAAGAGATCTAGATCTTTACCTAATTTTTTCATCAAAATTTTCAGTAATCATACGGAGTGCCTTTTTTTCTAGTGCTTCACGCCGATCATTAGTATGATTAGATTCACGTTCCGATTCTGCGCGGTGTGTCCATATAGCATAAGGGATTACTACACTTTTTTTATTATTATCGATTAATTCAAGAGTCAGTTTCCCAGTTGGAGATTTTATTTCAGAATCCAACACTTCTAATATTTTTTTAAGTTTCTCCGATGGTGCGTCTTTTGCCATTATTTCAACGTTTTTCTTCATTTCGAATAAGATTCCCTCAACCGTAGTAATTTCTCCACCACTGGTAGAGAAAGTAAGTTCTAATCCCATTTCTGGTATCTGTACAAGAGCACCACCAGAGATTACTAAAAGATCTGAAATATGATCTTTATCTATTTTTATCGAATATTTCTCCTTATTCTCACCAAATTCTGATATTGCAAGAATGTCCGTTATCCTAAAATTACAACGAGTACATTTTATAGTCATAATGAAAATTCCACCGTAGTAGGTTAGATAGTGAGATTTATAGATCATTATAAGAGGCGCTCCGCAAACGGGGCAGTTTCTATTAAGATCCATTACTTTAAACTGTTCATCCTCTTTTGAAGCCATTTGATACACCTATTTTTGCATGTGCTTTTTTCTACTTCTATGATCTAATTATACGAAGATTATTATCATGATTAAGAAATATAATAGTAATTGGTAGCCCAATTTCAGATTGGTGTTTATAATGTTCGATGAAAATATTGAGGAACTTAAGTCACATGCAGCAAGTGTTCTTAAGATTAGTATTGAAGAACTAGAGAGACGAATTCTAGAGGTTAAAAGAAATATACTTGGAATTGCATCCGATAAAATGGCCATTCTTTATTTACTAAGTCAAGAGGGATCCCTTGATCCAGAAATCATCGAGAAAGTAACTGCACAGTATGCAATAATGAGATTATCAGAACTAAGACCTGGTATGCGAGGAGTCTCCGTTCTCGGTAGAATAATTAGGATAACTCCTTTACGTCAGGGAAAGAATACAATATTTTTAGATATCATAATAGAAGATAATACTGGTAGAGCCGCCATAACACTCTTTGGAAGCATGACAAGTATTGTAAAGGATTTGAATCTAAAAGTAGGAACACCGATTTTGATAAAGCGGGGGAGAGTAGGAAGAGCCCTTGGATCCTATATTCGGATTTTTGTAGACGAAGATACAAAAATAGAAGTTGTAGAAAGTGATCGATTTAAAAAACTTGTTTTAAACTTACCACCGCCTAGGAAAATATTGGATGTTACAGAACTTTTAAATATGGTTGAAAAACTTCAATCTCCTGAAACATTAGATGTCGATATCATTGGTCGTATCGCTTGGATTGGTGATATAAAGGAATTTACAAAACAAGATGGACGAATTTTCAGAAATCTCACGATGTTATTATTAGATCGGAAAAATCCCAATGATGTACTTAGAGCCGTTCTCTGGGGGAGTTCTACCGAATTTCCCAGCATTTTAAACATAAGAAAAGGAGATACAATAATTATTAGAGGCGGTAGAGTTAAAATTAATGAATATAAGCTTGCATCTTCAAGTATAAGAAATGCTGTGGAAGTTCATCTAAGCGGTTTCTCATCAATAGAGAAGCTTGCGCCAGAAGTTTTTAAATTAAAGGATCTAACAGCAGGAATGAGAGGCGTTGCCATATATGTTTTTGCTATTTCCCAACCAAGAATCGGTTCGTTTATGCGGAACGAAGAAGAAAGGCGATATCTAACTATCGATGTTGCAGATGATACAGCAACTATGAGAATGGTAGTTTGGAATGAAAACCTGATTGATGATTTATCTTCCTTAACTATTGGGGATAAATTATGGGTTTACGGAAATATTAAAATGGGTCGTGGTGATCTACTTGAGATTCATGTCCCTGACAATGGTGATATTAAAGTAGATCCTCCAGATTTTCCTTTAAACTTGAGTTGGGAGTCAGTAAAATCATTTATAGATCAAGCAATTAAAGATATTGGAGAAAGAAAACTCATTCAGAATTTTGAGGAGATTACCTTAGATTCTTATTTTGATATTGAGGGATATCTAGAATTTATAGAAAAAAACCCTTTAGATCGGGGACCCATCGCCTCGTTGATTCTTTCGGACGGAAAAAATAGAATTAAAGCTCTTATATGGAACGAAAATTTAGCCGATAAAATTGATAAATTATCGATAGGATCCAAGCTCCATATAACGAATGTAAAGACACCAAGGGATATAAAGGATAGAGAACTTGTAATTCATGTTGGGAACAGAAGCGATATCGAAATCGTTGAAGAATCAAATTCTATGACTAATAAATCTACATTTGAGCCTGAAAAGTCAATAGAATCATTCATCTTGTTAAGAGATGCCCCACTTGGTGCCATTGTAAAAACGTTTGGAAATATAATTGCTATAGATGATATTTCATTCAGAAAATTTTGCTCTAAATGTAATCAATTAATAATACGTTCGGAAAATGGTGAGGATATCTGTGAGAATGGTCATATATCAAAGGGAATTTCTAAACTTACTCTTATACTAGAAATAGAGGATGGGAAACGGCTAGCGGAAGTTATTATTACTGGTAGTTTTGTCGATGATCTACTAGAAAAACTAAAGATAGCAGTTTCGGATGTTTTGGTAAACAGAGAAAAAATTCTAGAGCAAATCAGTAATGATCTTATTGGGAAAGTAATCATTTTATCTGGACGTACACGGCCATCTGGACGTCAGAATATTATTCGAATCTATGCAGATTCGATTCGTTTCGCGGATCCAAAAAAGGACTTAAACATTATTACGGACCTTATTAATAAATACCAGAAAAATATTGAGGAGTCTAGATAAGCAATTTAATTCTTCTTATGACATCTTCTCTTTGTAACAAGGTGAGTAACGGCGCCATTCTAGGACCGAATGATTTTCCTAGAAAAACAAGATACAACGCTCTGAAGAAATCCTTTATCGCTTTATTATCATCGAAGGTCGCAGTAATTTCTTTCATCGATTCCTTTATCGCATCTAGTGCCCATGGGATCGAAGTGAACTTATCTACCAGCATTTTAATTTGCTTTGATTTATCTTTAACCAGCAGTATTGCATCTTTAGCAATTTTGATAGATTCTTCGAACGATATAATGCTGATCCGCATGTTATCGGGAGCATAATATTTGACCCAATTTTTAGCCTTATTTAATCGAGTTTCGAGTAATTTTCGTTCAGTTAAATCTAACTCTTTTTTTAGAATTCCAGTTTCTTTAAGCCTTGCTATCGCTTCTTCTAAAAAATTTTCTTCAGAAATCACTTGAACCAATAATGCTGCATGGCTGAAGGACAATCTGAAAGGACAGCTCTGTGGCTTATTGTACATAACAGCTAATTCATAAGCCCTTTTAATTTCTTCGACATCTTCAGCTGATTCTTCACCAAAATAAATTCGTTCTCCGAAATCAAAGTTATTTGTATACTCAGGAACCTTATGCAAACCTAGAAATACCTGTTTCATTATTGGTACTGTTAGGTATATGTATCTTAGAACCTCTGGTTCGGCGACTTCATACCATTGTCTTGGAGTAAAACCGACAAAATCGCTGCTTCCCATAACCTTCTTTGTTCTATCAGGATTTAGTACACCAACCCATTCATATGGTGTTCCGAAGGGGGGCGCTCTTCCAAAAATCTCTATTGAAAGTTCCGAAGCACTATCGCGCGAGCCACCTGGTGTGGCATGATCTTTGCCATAGGGCTCGAAATGCACCCCAAGAGCGGCCCATATTGCAGACCATTCTATCCTCCAGTTAAGCTTCCCTGTTTCAATACTAGATTCGCCTTCAAATCCACATTCGCATCGGTATTTAACGGTATACTTATCTAAGTTTACTTCTAAGATTTTTGCTTTGCCGATTCTGCCACACTTTTCGCATCTTGGTAATAGAGGTAACCAGTTTTCTGGAAATGGTTTTCTCTTTCTATATTTGTTAATAATCTTTCTCACATGGTCTGCCCTTTGGATCGCTATTTTCACGTACTTTTTTAATTTATCTTTATAAAGTTGCGTAGTTGTAATCACATTCACATCTGGTGCAAAGTGATCTAAAACACCACCGAAATCATCCCAAAAATGTTCTACCCAATTTTTATGGCAACCCTTTGGATCAGGAACATCTATTAATCTAAAGCCAATATATTTCCGTGCCTCTGAGGGATTATCAAAAGCCTCAATTTGAGGTTTTTTTCCTTTCCATTCATCTTGAGTATATAGTGTTAAAAATTGTTTTACCTTATAGCCTCTCTCTTCTAATGCATATCTTAAAGCCGAATTTAGTGTTATTTCTCCACGCAATCTCCCAACATGCTGTAAGCCCGATACTGAAAGTCCACCATTTAATATTATGGGTTCTGATATTTTATCAAAGTGCGACTCTAGATATTGAAGCAATTTTTCTGCTAGTTCATCAATCCAATGCGGCATTTAACCATATCACCTCGTAAGGAAATCCTCTAGTTCTTTACTAGGTTCATTGGAAACATTGACAAGTAACCAGCCTGTTTTTCTTCTTATAATAAGCAGATTTCCTTTTTCGCCTTTCACCTTAATAAGGCTTTTCTCGACTATTTTTCCATTTTTAAGGTTTGTCATTAGATTTTCTATGTTCATAATGATTTCCTTGAACAAATTACTAATTTTCCATGGAATAGCCTCTAATTTTGGTTCCCCAGGATAATATGCAACCTCATAAACATTTTCTTTCTTTCTAATGAAAAGACCAAAATTTGCCTCAGAAAAAGTTCGCACGATCTTACTGATAGCATTCCAAATCTTCTTATTATCTATAAGAGAGAATTCCACTTTTTCTTCTTTCTCTACCATCTTTGGCAGCGGTTTTAATTTGACGTCCTCTTCTGCAACATGTGGAGGATGTACTTGTTTGGATTTTACCTCCACGGGATGTGTAGCTATTATCTGTTTAGGTTCCTCCTCAACAACTTTTGGTTGTTCTCCCTTAATTTCTACTGCTCTAGATTCGATAGGTATTTCTACTTGTGGAGTTCCTTTCTGAAATTCCTTAATTTTTTCCTCTTGAGGCTCCGAGACCTTCTTTATGCCTAAGAAATTCTCAGCCGAGAGTAAACTAACCATCCTTTTTGGTGGTTGAAAGACTATTAGTATACTCTCTAGGATATAAAGGGTAATAGCTACTTCCTTGATATCATTCACATTTATTAGTATGTGTGGAACTTCATACCTATATACAGGTTTCACTTTTGATGTAAGAAGTTCTTTAATTTCTTGTGCCTTTAGAACAGCATCTTTATTGATTCCTTGATCCTTTTTAGTACCAATAAGAACAATTCCTATTATATTTGGGAAAAATTCACTCTCTAAAATTTCATTTTGTAACATTAATTTGAGTTCATCAACCGATGTGGGATTTGTTGAATCATAGAAAACTAGAACACCAACAGCTCCAGAAAAACCTCTAATCCTTTCCTTACTATACTCTTTTTTACCCGGCGTATCTATGAGAATTAATCTGTAGGTCTCTATCGGATATTTCTTTCCTTCTCGGAATTGATAAAATGTTCTAATAGCAGCCATAGTTTCTATTTTAGTAGTAACTGCAAGATCTTGATGTTTCTTCTGTAAAGCTTTGTATATGAATAGCGTTTTTCCTGTTTCTGAAGGTCCATACAGAGTTACTCTTATTATTGGAATTTTTGCGGTTTCCTCTAATTCGTCCATCGCTACAACCCCTGCATATCAAAATTTAAAAATTCATCTTTTAAAGATCATAACATAACTTATTATCTTATTCACTAATATTGTATCTTTTTGATAGCATAAATGTCTTATGAAAAGTATTCTGTTAATTCAAATA
>JAGGXM010000081.1 GCA_021163045.1 Thermoproteota archaeon
GTAGTAATAGGCAGGAACCTTATAACAAGGCGTATCGAAATCAGGAGTCCAACTAGTGGAACAATAGATACGGGAATAAAGGAACCGTTCATAAGTGCGAATCATCTTAAAGTTTACGTGAAATCTAACGAAATTTATGTAGAAGATTTAGACTCTACGAATAAGACATTCATAGGAGATAAGGAATTAGAGCCGCGAAAGCCTATGAAGGTTGCTCAAAATCAGATAATTAATCTGGCAAAGAAAGTTAATCTTAAAATTACTCTAAAACAGCAGAAGGATTCATAGAGAATCACTTACCTTCGTAGCTAGCCATTTTGGAAGAACGATAGTTGAACCAAGATTGCTCATAAGAGATTTTTCTCCAACTTTATTGATATAGCTTTTATTCTTCCTTCTGATAGGAGTTCTTTAAACACTTTTTGCTGCCTAGTGCATTGGAATAATAGGATTCGGCCAATGAACATAGTAAAAATCAATATAATCTGTTTTAAGCCTATTAATACTCCCCTGAAAAGCCTTCTTAACACCCCTATATGTGAGGTGATACGGATGAACTTTTGATGCTATAACAATATCCTCACGATACTCAGAAATCAAGTTTCCTATAATTTCCTCACTTTTCCCACTTCCATACATTTCGGCAGTATCTATCAAATTGATTCCTATCTCCACAGCCCGCTCGAAGGCTTGTTTTAAATCCTCGTAAGCATATTCGTGACCATAACCCCAAGATTTAGATCCCCATTGCCAAGTGCCTATTCCTATCTGAGAAATTTTAATCTTTGTCTTACCGAGCTTTGTGTACTGCAGGGAAATCCCTAACGAATGTCTTTATATCTAAGGATACTATAATTTAATATAATCCTTTCTCAGAAGGAATGCTCGGTATATCCTATTAAGATAGCTTTTATCCTCAAAGAATAAATTTAATTAATCAAAAATATCAGTTTCTTATTAAGATTTTCGTTGTTATTGTGATAAAGATGATCGATAAATTACGTCTTAAAAGATACCGTGAAAAACTATGCATATCGAGAGGAGAATCTCACAGATTGATAATTGGATTTCAGGATATTCGGATCTTGACTTCATTGATGATGAAAAAACGAAGTTAGCAGTTTACAAAGCCTTTCAGGAAGCGGTTGAATCAGTAATGGACGTTATAGCAATGTCTTGTAAAGATTCTGGAATTCCACCAAAAGATGATTATTCAAATATAGAAGCATTAGCAGACACAGGAGTTCTCGATAAAGAGCTGATGGAGCTATTAATAGAGGCTAATGGTCTAAGAAATAGATTAGCTCACCATTACAACAAACTAAATGATAGGACTGCATTCGAAAGCATTAAAGAATTGTTAGATACTTTGCTGAAGTTCACGGAAGTGATTGAGGAATGGATAGCAAAAAACTTGAAGCAATAAAAAGAGATACTAAAAAGATATTTAATTTAGACCAAGTTCACTCCATATTGCTCTTTGGATCCATTGTTAAAGAAGCTGTGAGTGATCGAAGTGATATAGATATCTGTGTAGTTGCACCAGAAGCGAAGAATAAAGAAAAACTAGCTAATAAAATAGCAGGCATGATGCCTAAAAGATATGATATTTGTCTATTTGAACTATTGCCACTATATATGAAAATGGAGATTATAAATAACCATATCATTCTCTTTACCAAAGATAAACTCGACCTTTACGAATATTTTTACAGCTTTAGAAAACTTTGGAAAGATCAGAAACGAAGACAGGAGCTGGATCTTGAAGAAATACGGGACTTATTTACAAAAAGTAAAGGAACCTAAAAGTTAGGGAACTAGTCCTCAAAATCCATTGCGCTGTAGATCTCTTTTGGTAGATTCGGGCAATTCTTATCTAGGTAAAATTTACTTTCTTCAATTTGCGCTTTTAACAGTCTTTTGAACTCCTCCATTGATAGATATGTTGTTGGTTCTAGCTCTCTCAACCGTTCTTGTTTTAAGCCAGGCACTTCCTTTGGAATTAGGACTTTATCGCCCCAAACTGGATGTGGTTTATATTTTACTGCACCTCGAACGGCTTGGAGCAAGAAAAGTTCGGTTTCCTCTATAGATGGCCTTGTACCACCAATTGCTTTTGGAATTCCATTTTTTTCTACAAGAATGGGCTCTGGAGCCATTATTTTTTTATTGCCTAATTCTTTTTCCTTCCACTCATATTTTGCAATAATTCTGCCGGTTGTATTGAAAAGGTAAACTTCTACTGGTCTTCCTTTTTCTTTCCATTTTTTAAGGAATTGATAAAATCTAACTACATGTTCCGTACTCGATACGCCCATCGTAAAGGGTAATGCATATCTAGCAACAAATCTTACCTTACCCACAACTTCTTTTGCTTGCGCTGGATGCCCTATAGTTTTTCCATCAGCTAATACTTTCGCCGCAAGAGCAAGATCCTCTATTTTAACCCATGCGTAATCAGTAAAATATCCAGGACTTAAAAATACAGCTGTTGTGAGCGGTCCACTAGACTCTACATCTCCATCAAAATACTTTGTATCTTCTAAATAAAGGACGCTTCTCGCATTTTTATTAGGGGCTCCAAAGTATTGGAATAACTCGCCCTTAAAGCTAGGATTTCCGTTCATATCAAATTCAGTATTCTCGTGCAACGCTCGTGGGCTATTAGCTGCATTCCACATAGCTTCCTGTTCTTCTGTAAGGTCCTCTGTTTTTGTCCATGCTCCACGTTCCGAACCAATAACCTTATCTTCGAAAATTGCAACGATATCATCGTTTTTTACTACTTGATCCTTGACGTATTCTAAGGGATTAATACCAAAGTTTTTGATGTATACCTTCGAATTTCTCTTAGTCCAAACATAAAGTCCATGTGTAGATTTTCCGGTTCCAGTTAAGCCCCAAGTGCACATTACAATTCTTTTTTCGGATCCATCAACCCTTTTAACTGTAAACTCCCTTAATGATGCATGTTCGCCAGTTCCTCCTTTCTTATACACATAGTATATCCAATGGGTTAGCCCTGCTTTTTTAACCTCTCCCTGATATGAGCTAACTGTTATTATGGTAAAATTATAGTGGGGGAATCGCATTACCATCATCATTCTATCAGTTCCCGGAATGTTCGGATTTTTCAGATAATGAGGAACGATGAAGACCTCGGCATCAGGTTCTTCTTTTGGATCCGCGGGAAAGGTTAGTTGACTCCATCGATATGCCAGATCAGGGAATTGTGGGTCAACGTAAATTGTTGTATGCATCTGCGCCACTGTTCCCGGTTTACCGATATAAGCATCAACTTTTATGAAAGGCCCCTGCGCTAAAATATGTTCTAAGACTCGTAGCATTAACAATTTATGTTCGTATTTTATTTGATCGTCACGTTCTATTACAACCGTATTTGCTGCAGAACGACTCCAGATATTAGATGCCCAGTTATATGAGCCATTTTTATATGCCATAGCATAAAGTTTAGCTCTTTGGAAGAGATCTTTTGGATTATCCAAAATGCCTATCAATCCTGCCCTCTTCTTCAGATCAATTATTTTTCTGAAAGTTTCCTTGAATAAAGCAGGAGTTAGTTCATCAAGTTCTGGTATTACTTTAGGCATATTATTACACCATTGTCATTGAACGTAGTAATAAAATACAATTGGTTTGTCAAAAAATCTTTAAATGTATTCTTTTCTTCGACAGCAAAATTTTTGGGAGGCCCGCCTTATTTTGACTTTTTAGGGCA
>JAGGXM010000047.1 GCA_021163045.1 Thermoproteota archaeon
ATCTTATCATTAGTGTTTAATTATTATTAAAAAAATTTAAAAAGACCTCTAGAGTTATATAATAATTAGATGAATTAAAAAAGGTGCATCGGATGAAATTTATTGAAATAAGATTTGATCGCCTCCTAATAAAGAGGCTTAAGTTGGGAGAAAACTTAGAACAAACATTAAGGTATGCATTAGAGATTATTACTCTTACCGGGAATAGATTGTTCAATGGAAGTTTTGTTGTTGAAATTGAAGGTTTCCTTGAACAAACAGGTGAAAAAATTTTAGAGAGACTTCAATCATTGGTCAAAAATAGGGATAAGATTACTGTAAATTTAGTTCCAGTCATAATGAAAGATAAAAAAGAAGAAAATCAGCTAGTTCAAAATGTACAAAGGGTTGTTCTTGTCGGCGCATTCCCATATTACGTCTAAATCTTTATAATTCCTATTCTTATTTTTATGCCATCGAATTCCCAATCCTTGATATAACCTTCTACTTTATTGAACGTTATTGTTTCTGCTCTCGTTTCATTCTGGATATAGTTAAGCCAATCTTCGATGAGTTTTCGTATTCTTTCAGGAAGCACAAGATACAAATGTATTTTGTCCTCTATATGGAGATCCATCTGCTTACGCATTTCTTGAACCCGTCTTACAATTTCTCTAGTATATGCTTCCGATAGGATTTCTTCAGTCATTTCTGTGTCTACGACTATTTTACCATGTTTAATCTCAGATTCTACGAAATTTTCTGGCAATTGTTCTAGAATTTCTACATCTTCTGGAGCAATCTCAAATTTTTCATCGCCTATTATCAGCTCAAACCGACCTTTTTCTAATGCTTCTTTCACCCTATATGGATCTGCTTTTTCCAATTCTTCTTTTACCTTCTTTGCTTTTCGCTTGAATTTGGGGCCTAACTTAGATATTATGGGCTTTAGAACTAATTGTCTTTTTACTTTACCAAATCTCAAATCTTTTGTATTCAACATATCCTTTAAAATATGCATCAAGTGCTCTACAGCGTCACGTACCGTTCTGTCCTCTGTTTCTATAATAACAGCCTTTACTGGCCATCTTAATTTTATATTTGCTCTCTGTCTTGCTGCAGAGATAGCACTGAAGATATCACGAGCGATATCCATATACTTTTCTAGGGTCTCATCTCTGTATTCTACTTTGGGCCATTCTAGCATATGAACGCTTTCTGGTGCATTTTTATCTCTTGGCCGAATAAGGACTTGATAGATATATTCTGATATATAAGGTATAAATATCGCTGATACTGCTAGTAATTTTTTGAATGCTTTAAATAATGCAATATACGTGGCTAATTTTGAGGGGTCTTCGCCTTCTATCCAGAATTTCTTGCGTATTATCTTAATATACCATCTACTTAAGTCCTCTACTATTAAGTTCATAAGGGCTCTACTAGCTTTTGCATAATGGAATCTCTCGATTTCGCGCTCTACGATTTCGATCAAATTATCAACTCTGGAAAGGATCCACTTATCTTCTGGCCCCATTTTACGCTCCAAATCTTCTGGAACTTTATCTAAGGAAAACTTATCTAGATCCATGTATGTCTCAACCATATAAAATACATTCCATAGGATGTCTAATGCTCGTTTAACATCCTTAACTTCATTCCAATTGAACTTTATATCCATCCATGGTGATGTCGTGGATAATACATAGAGTCTAAAGGTATCTGCCCCGTACTTCCCTACTACATCCTCTGGTTTAACGATATTACCAAGGCTTTTAGACATTTTAGAGCCAGCAGCATCAAGAACGAAACCATGCATTGCTACTTTCTTATATGGAACAGTATCAAACGCCACAACGCTGAGAACTTGTTGTGCATAGAACCATTTTAATATTTGATCTTCGCCTTCTACTATAAAGTCTGCTGGCCATAATTTTTCAAATAATTCGGTTCGTCGTGGGTAATCTAAACTTGCCCAAGAGCATATCGCCGAATCAAACCACACATCAAGGACATCAGAGATTCTCTTCATATCACCGCCACACTTAGGGCACCGTAGAACGATTCTATCTACCCAAGGTCTATGAGGATTTATTTTTTCTGGTAATTTCGTTTTAGAGAATTTTTTAAGCTCCTCGAAGGATCCAATAACCAATTTATGATTACATGTTTTACAAACCCAAATTGGTATCGGCGTATTCCAGTATCGCTGCCTTGAGATAACCCAGTCTCCTACATTGTTTACACCATCGATATACCTTTTAGAAACCCACTCTGGCAACCATTGAACTTTTTTATTATTTTCCTCAATTATTTTTTGCTTTATTTTAGATACCCGTAGGAACAACTGTTCTGTAGTTCTGAAGATTACTGGAGTTTTGCATCGCCAACATGTGGGATATCTGTGTTTAACTGTACCCGAAAAAATTAGATTTCCTTTTTCTCTTAGGAATTCTATTATAGCTTTATCAGCCTCTTTTACAAATATACCTTTCCATTTTCCTTCAGTATAACTACCATCAATCCCTACTGGAGAATATACTGGCAAGTCGTATCTTTTCCCAATTTCAAAGTCTTCTTCACCATGTCCTGGTGCTATATGGACGCACCCAGTACCTTCTCCTAAAGTTACAAATTCACCAAGAACAACAGTATGAACCCGTTTCGACTTATTCTCGAACTCTTTTTGCCTAGGATATGCTTCTAAAAATGGTTGTTTATATCGCCATCCATCTAAGTCCTTTCCTTTCGTCTCTTCTACAACTTCATAGTTTGCTATTCCTGATTCCTTCATAACGGAATCTAAACGACCTCTGGCAAGCCACCAGAACTCTTCTTTTCCATTAAAATTGACTTTAACTTTTACGTAATCATAGTCTGGGTGAACCAAAACGGCCATATTTGCGGGAAGGGTCCAAGGTGTCGTTGTCCATATTAGTATAAATTCATTTTTTCTATCCTTGAGATTAAATTTAACGTAGATCGACGGATCCACAAGTTCCTTGTATTCTATCTCATGTTCTGCAAGCGCTGTTTCGCATCTAGGACACCATTGAATTACCCGTATATCTTTCTCAATGAGGCCTTTTTCCCACGCTTTTTTAAATGTCCACCACTCCGATTCCATATATTTAGGTTCGATTGTTCTGTATGGTTTATCCCAGTCCATCCAAACGCCGAGTCTTTTAAATTGCCTCGTCATCACTTTTAGATTTTTTTCCGCAAATTTCCGGCATTCTTCTATGAATTTTTCCACTCCTAGCTGCTCTATCTCTTTTTTGTGTTTTATTCCCAGTTTTTTCTCTACGAGAACCTCGATTGGCAACCCATGCATATCCCATCCTGGCTGCCTACGCACATTATATCCTTTCATTGTATAGAAGCGAATGATTAAATCTTTCAAAACTTTGTTCCAAGCAGTTCCTAAATGAATATAGCCACTTGTATATGGCGGTCCGTCCAAGAAGTAAAATTTTGGCCCGTTACTTCTAATCTGTTTGACCTTTTCGTAAATATTATTCTCGTTCCAAAATTTATCGATATAATCTTCGATTAGAAGCGGCTTATATTGCTTTAATAATTTACTGGTATTCAAGAATTTCGTAATCCCTCTTCACCCTAATCACCAGTTGATAACAAAACGATATGATATGATAGAATATTAATC
>JAGGXM010000007.1 GCA_021163045.1 Thermoproteota archaeon
ATGCAGAAAATATCATAAAAGTATATATTCCCGAAAATTTTAATCTTGCATGTTCTTTCTTATTTTTCTTTGAAAATCAGGGAAAAACCTTCCCGAAGCAATTAAAATAGATTTAACCGATTAGGATTTCTTCCAAAAAAGGTAATAGTAAATCTTCCGACTTTCTTTATAGAAATAAATCACTATTATTATTGTTTTTTCCGAAAATCCAGCATATGGTAAATTTTTCTTTTTCTATTTTTTTTCTGAAGGCTCCAACCGTTCTATTTAAGATTGAAAACTTTGATAAGGGGAAATTTAAATACTAAAACATAGATTTTCTACATAAGAAGGTGAACTTTGATGCTTCCTCTTCTAGGGATCTCGATAGTCACCAACTTTCTAATAGAATTCACTAAATCGAAGATAAAGAACTACGCTGCTAATAAACTAGATGAGATCTTAAACAAAATAGCGAGCAGAATCTTCGGGAAGAAAATATTTGGTAAGAAAAAGACAAAAGAGGTTATCGATTCGCTAAATAAGGAAGTTATAGAGGTTTTAAAAGAATATAATATTGGAATTGAGAACATAAAAACAGAGATTGCGAATATATTTTCGAAGGTAATAGATAAGATTGATGCACTTAAGGAAGATTTCGAGACATTTTCCGTAAATTTACTCAGATCATTAAACCAATTATCTACGCGGTTGTCTGATAAGCTATCAAGAGATATTGAAACCCTCAGAAAAAGCTTAATTGAAGAGATAAGTCAAATAAATGAAGAAGAAATTAACAAATTAAAAGTAGAATTCAAAGAAGAAATCTCGCATTTAAAGGATTACCTCAAGGCTCAATTCAGTGTAATCATTGAATCTCAAAAACGAATAGAAGAAAGACAGGTCGAAATTTTGGAAAAAGTTGAATTAATTCTTAAGAAATTGGATATACCAGTAAGTCTCCATGCTCAAGAGGAGATATCGAAAACATCAGAATTTACAATTTCATCCGAAGATGCCAACTTCTTAAGTAAAGTATCGCCGGAGGTAGCAGGTGCTATAAGAGATATAAAGACACTTATACAACTTGGGAATTACTATCTTCTATCTAACGAGTATAGAAAAGCGAAAAATATATTTGTTAAGGTACTAAATATATCAAAAAACCCGACATATCGCGCTATTGCATACAATAATATTGGCTATTTACATATGCTTCTAGGGAATTATGATGAGTCAGTAAATCATTTCTATAAGTCAATAAATGAAGATCCGAATTATTACATTGCCTACTATAATATTGGGGTTATTCATCTAGCACAGAACAACCTTGAAAAGGCAATCTACTACTTTGATAAATCAATAGAGAAGAATCCATCCTTTGCCTATGCTCATTACAATCTTGGAGTCATCTACCAAAACATCGGAAATAACCTACTAGCTATTCAGCACTATAACAATGCCGTTAGGTTTGCTCCTAATTTCCTTATGGCTTGGAACAATCTTGCTATGGCTTATGCTTCGATCGGTAACATAAATCAAGCTCTTGCTATTTTAAATTCATTAACACAAAGAGCTCCCACTTTTGCATTCGCTTGGTATAACATTGGGATCATCTATATGAATCTTGGTCAGATGCCCATCGCGTATCAGTACTTCAGAAAGGCGGTTTCATTAGATCTAAATCTAAGAAAAAACTTAGCTAGCTTAGGGATCCACATATAGCTAGAAAAAGTCACTGAGAGAGAAAGGACGAGTTAAGAAGATCCTTATGGGCTTTCAGTGAAAGCTTTAGAAAGGAGAATTTAGAAGCTGTCTAAATCCTCAATTTTTATCGATTTTTTGGATGATAACTAATCTATTAGGTATACCCTTAAAACTATGATGTGTAACCTTGAGCCATTCATCTAAGGTGCTATAGCCTGAGATATTTACGAATCTCTCAAGAATATCCCTGCCAGGATTTACAAAGACTACTACAATTCTAGCTCTGTATTTCTTGTTTACTGAGACTTGTCCATATATCTTTTCGTATGGATATGGCCTTAGTGTTGCTAATCGTCCCTTCTCTATAAACTGGCTTAATGCCTTCGTGCTTCTTATTTGCACTTTAACTCCCTCCATTTTCACTTGTAATCTTTCAGTAGAGAAAATCTGTTGTTGGGTCTCTGATAGAGACCATTTGATATGTATCCATAACCCTAGAAGAAGTTAGTTCAACTAGGGATTCTCTACATGAAAGATTTGTATCTAAAAATATATGTACGTGTCTGAAATAAAAACTTTTAGGTTCTGTTAATATATTATTGGCACAAAAAAATGAATGATATCCAGTTGACCCAGAAAATTATTTGAGGAGAAACTGGAGAAAGCAATGTTAACATTAATGGAACTAAGGTCTATCTTTAAGAAAATCGTATATTTTAATCTACTACAATACGATTCCTTGATAATAGTCGGCATTAACGTTAATCTACCATTTATTACTTAAAGGGAGAAAAGATGATAAAAGCCGCCTGCTCTGTAGCGATAATCATCTATAAAGTTTATCGATAGTATAGATTCTCACCTTTTTAGATCTCGCAAATTCTAAAGCATTCTCATCAATGAATGGAGTGACAATAGCCAGTTCCGGTTTAACACCTTCAACTTTTTCATAAACCTCACTAATTCGAAGTAATTCAGCAACATCACTCTTTCTAACATGAGATTTGATCTCGATAAGAATATGCTTATTATCTTTAATGACGATGTCAGCTTCAATCATGCTAGGATAGCCATAAACAATTCCATTCTCATCGTAAGTTTCCCATCTACCAACCTTTGCATTAAAGAATTCCTCCAAAAGACCTCTAAAAGCATTTCTAATAGATTCTTCACTATATAGTCCCCATCTCGCACCTAGAGAGGACAGCTTAATATCAAAAGCTTCCATGCGCTTCTCGAAAGACTCCATGCGCTTGTTAAAGTCGGTCCGCATCTCTTCCATGCGCTTGTTAAAGTCAGCCCTCATCTCTTCCATGCGCTTTTCGAAAGACTCCATGCGTTTGTTAAAGTCGATTCTGAGATCTTTAATTTCTTCTAATACGGATGTTAACTCCTCTTTTGTCACGAAACTATCTGCAAGTGCTCCTTTTATGATTAACCTGAAGGTTTCGTCCTCTTTTATGAGTTCTATTATAGCTTCTTTTAATTCATCTTTTGAAATCGATTTCAATTATGACACCGGTGGATTTACTAGTATCTCAGTATAGATCGTATATTGTTATAATAAATAAGGACTAAATGTAAATGTTTCTAATAATCTCTGTGAGAAACTATGTGTACGATAAGGAGAAGAGGTTAATCAGCGGAGTGGCAAGTGGTATTTTCTTTGGAACTGCAGCAATCTTTATCTGATTATTGACGATAAATTCATTAAGTGTTGTGTGCTATAGATTGATTCTTGGTGGACTGATACTTCTATTAATAACTAAAATTCCTAGGCGACTAAGTTATATTCCTACTGGTTTTTCTTTAGGGATGTTTTTCTGCATTTCTACTTTTCGCTGATTCTGTTCAAAACACATATATATTTAATGCTACTTTAATAGTAAACTCGACGCCAATTATCACATTGGTAATTTTATTTCCATTTAGAATAGAAAAAGTGAGCAGAAAAGACCTTTTTCTCGTAATTACCGGTTTTTTTGGAATACTACTAATGACTTGGAATAATGTATATCTAGGAGTTTACCTATTAGGTGATCTTGAAGCTTTGATTGCTGCTTTTTTATATCCTTATATGGGATTTTAGAGAGAAGAAAGGTAGCGGATAAGTATAATCCCTACGATCCCGCTGGTTTAATATATATCTTTGCGGATTTCGAATCAATGCTTCTAATAGCCAGATTTAATATCTTAGAACTCCTTAAAGCGATAAATGAAGCCATCTATCTTATACTTCTTGCTCTACTTCCTACTGCAATCGGATATACATTATATTTAAGGTCTCTTAAAGACCTTAAGCCTTATGAAACCCAAATTTTAGCGCTGTTAGAGCCAATAGTTGCAACAATATTAGGAATTTTCTTATTCAAAGAGTACCCGCCTATTACATCGGTTATTAGTGGAGGCCTTGTATGTTTAAGTATTATTTACTACCGCTTACGTTTTTGATGAATATATCCAGTTAAATTATAGAATCATCAGAACGAGTAAAATATGTTAAAATAAATGTAACTATAAAAATAGTTACGAATATTTTACAAAAACAATAAATTAAAATATATTTTATGTCTTAAAAAAATATATTAAATTCCTCATTTAACTTTTATCATTACAATAGTACTAACAGAAGATCCTTATGAAGTGATTTTGCTCTAAAGAATTTAAGAAGAAAAAGCTGAAAAACAAAATAAATTGAAGTTCATCGTC
>JAGGXM010000179.1 GCA_021163045.1 Thermoproteota archaeon
ACCACATATAGTTTCAGTCATAGTTGTATTAGCTGTTGGATCCAGTTCTATCATGAATTTAGGTAAGATACCTGGGCTCTGAAGTTAGAGGTGTAGTCTTAAATGCCAAAAAATGCGCAAAGAGGAATAAAGCTAGATGATCCAAGAAAAATTTTTATATTTACCGTATTCACAGCCTTAGCTGGATTTGCACCCCTGGACTATTATGAAACAGATACAAACATCACATTTCTTATAAGGCCTGTTGAAGCTAGAAAAATAATAGATTCTATAGTTAATATAACGAGAAATCTCTCATCGCAACTCAATAAAACGGTAGATCTTGTGTTTTTTTCTGAAAATATGGAGGTTTTTATTAAGAATCTCTTCAGACCTGCAACCGTAGAAAATATAATTAAAAGGAAAACAAACAAGGGTACAATTGTCTTATATATTAAGGTACCTCCTTGGGATCGTGGGAAGGCCCTCGGAAGGCAAAGTTTTAAGTTATATCGTGCTAGACACTTCTTATCTAAGTACTTCGACATAGAATGGGTAAAAATAATATAGTTTATTTATTCCATCAAACTTAAAAAGCAAAAAGCCTGAGAAATCTGATTAATCTAATAATGAGTCGTTAAAAGGTAAACGCTGGTGATATTAAATGGTAACAAAATCTCCACGAGGCGAATACGCAGCAAGAGTGCTTAGGAAGAAAAGAAAAAAACTTAGATGGAAGGATACATACTACAGGAGAAGAGTTCTTAGACTTGACAAAAAGGCGGATCCTCTAGAGGGCGCTCCACAAGCATCAGCTATCGTGCTAGAGAAAGTTGGCGTAGAGGCTCGTAAACCTTGTTCTGGACTGAGAAAATGTGTGCGAGTTAAGATAAAAAAGAACTCTAAGACGGTTACTGCATTCGTTCCATATGATGGTGGTCTTCTATATATAGATGAGCATGATGAGGTTATTATAGAAAGAATTGGAGGGTCTCAGGGTAGATCTATGGGTGATATCCCAGGAGTAAAATTTAAGGTTGTAAAAGTTGCTGGAATCTCCTTAAAGGAATTAGTTAGAGGAAGAAAGAGAAAGGAGAAAAGGTAAACCTTCCTTTTTTATAATAAACCTAAGTTTGTAGCAATTTCTAATGCTGAGAAATCCTTAGAAAGTTTTACGATTGCTTTTTTTTCGCCTCTTGGCCCGATCAGTGTATTTATTTTCTCAACCACGACATCAAAGAGTTCTTCCACTGATTTTTTAATTTGCCCTTTTCTAGCTTTTCTAGTTACAATAAAGGTTAATTTATTTTCCTGTTGTATTTGATTTATTGCCTTTTCGGTAACTTCTGCTCGGATTATAATCTTATAAGGATCAACGATCTCTACATATTTCTTTGGCAAATAAACTCACCTCAGGATTTATTTTGCATTAATAATCGGGATTTTGGATCTTTTTCTAAGATTTGTTTCTATTTCATTTAGTTTTTCGGTAAGCTTCTCTAATGCTTTTACTGTCCATATGGTCAATCTACCAGGATGGCCACCTGGTGCAAGATGGAGAATGCTTAGTTGTTCGACGGGAACAACATCAATTCCTTCCATATTTCTACAAGCAGTAATTACTTTTGCATCTTTACTTGAAACAATTATAAGTGGGCCCTTTCTTCTCTTATATTTTCTACCACGAAGTTTTCCTCTGCCCGCTCGGACTCGCCTTCCTTTCCGAACCCGTTCCATTTCTTCACTTAATCCAAGCAGTTCAAAAAGTTCTCGAATTTTTGCTGTTTTTGACATATTTTCAAATTCATTAGTAAGAACTATAGGTAACTCAGATATTTGCTCGATTTTATGCCCCCGCATTTGAATAATTTTTGGATCGATTGTTGCAGCTATCGCGCTTTTGATTGCTAATAATTTTTCCTTCTTATTTATCCTTTCAATAATAACTTTCTCTGCTTTAGGGGCTCTGACCTTTATGCCACCCACAGCTGAGGCAATAAATCTTGCGGTACCAAAGCCACCACTAGTTCTAGATACTCTAGATATATCATAACCAACGCCTGGGCTTTTTACGACATGTTTTTTATCTCCAGAGGGGCTTTTTCCTTTTGGTTGATATAATTTTGTTCTAGTAGCAAGGTATGCTCGAAGAATCAAGTCCGGTCTTACTGGCGTGTTGAATATAGATGGTAGCTCTATTTCTTCTGATGGTTCGCCGGACAGAGTGTAGATATGCCTTTTCATAAAGATCACCTTGTTGTACATAATAATATCTACCATGAATTATTACAATGGGACATCTAACCGTTCTTTATTAAAGTACAATTCGAATAGCTTAGGCTTAAAAGCGGCTCTCTTTGGTCTTATTGCATGCCGTAGTAGTAATAATCTTTTTGGTGGACCTTGAACTGAACCTTTTATTATTACTGCAGGATTTTTTATTAAACCATAATGTAGCCAGCCACCTTTTGGATTTATTTTCTCCAGATTCTCAGTAATAATTGCTAATACTTGTTTATTATATTCGGTACGTTTAAAGAATCCCAACTGGCCGTAATTTGGTACGGTCCACATGACTCTTCCTGGAGTCCAAGGACCTAATGATCCGACAGCTCTTTTTTCCTTCTTGGTTTTAGGTGGTAGTATTTTAACACCAAATCGTTTAACAACACCTTGAAATCCCTTACCCTTTGTAACACCAATAGAATCTATAAATTGACCAGCTTCAAGGACCTCAGTAATGCTAATATCCTTTCCCAATTTATCAAGAGCATAATTGAAAGAATCTTTTGGAGAACCTCCAATTTGAATTTCCATAATCTCAGGCTTTTTCTTTCCAATATATGTCAATTCTGGTTTTGTTCTAATAATAATCCTAACTAATGGATTCATTAAGCGATCTAATTCTTGAGACAAAGCTTCTTTCTTTTTTTGGAAATAATCCTCATCTCTAACCTTTTTAGGCAGGTTTGTTTTCCTAGAGAGATATTTGATTTCCGGATCCGAAAGTTCTGGAGTCCAAATTTCATTTATTGATTTAAGTCCATAAACTGTTTTGTCGTATACCCGAATACCTACCACTTTTACTGGTGGGGCTTCAAGAATAGTGGTAGCTATAGCTCGTTTAATTCCGTGAAATAAACTTCTCTCTCGCTGATATTCCTCTACAACAGATAGCATTCCGACTTTGTAGGCCGGAAAACCAAGCGGTTTTACAGCATCGATGTCCGGCCATGAAATTACTCTAGGATATATTCTCCTTGTTCTTTTTCTAACATATCCAAGAGATCCTTTTCGGGGTGCATGATACTTCATTATGTCCAACCTCTTGCAACTCATCATATTTTTATTTGCCTTTTATTCGTATAGAGTAATTGTTATAGACAACCTTTCATAATTCTTTCTATATACTATTAATTTTTCATGTTATTAGCCAATACTGAAC
>JAGGXM010000051.1 GCA_021163045.1 Thermoproteota archaeon
ATATAAGTATATCTAAAATAAATATTCGAAAATAGAAAAATCTATTAAAGATCATGAATACCTAAAAACAAAATCTACATTGTTAACAGTACAATTGCATAGGTTCAATTGGCATGTTGAAATTAAAAACAGGCCTAATGGCCAATGTGCCCGTATCAATAGCAAAGAAAAATTTTAGGGTAAAATAAGGTATATAAAACACGGTACAATCTTTGAGATTATTAGTATTCCTTGATGCGAGTTCTTTGGTAATAGACTTTCTTCCAGCGCGAGATAGCATCTTCGGGTATTGAGAAAGCTTTTCCAAATATTTTTGCCATAAGATACATCTGAGCATGGATCTCTACCACTTCATTTATAAAGCACGCTTCTTTCAGATCTTTTCCTACAGTTATTAAACCGTGATTTGGCATTATCGCAGCCTTTTTATCTTTTAATGCCTCTAACACATTATCTGCCAACTCCTGAGTCCCAGCCCCTCCAAATTTAGCAACATCAACAGTTCCTCCAACATAAATTATGAATTCCTCAGTAACTGGTGGTAATGGTTCTCTCGCAATGGCCAATGCTGATGTATAAACCGGATGTGTATGAACAATTGCATTCACATCAGGCCTATTTCTATATATCGTAAGATGCATAGGGGTCTCTATAGTTGGTTTGTAATCGCCTTCTACTTGTTTTCCTTCAAGTGTCAGAACCGCTATTTGTTCCGGTAACATATCTATATAGCGTATACCACTTGGGGTGATAAATACTAATCCCTTATCTCTAAGAAATACACTCATATTCCCCGAAGATCCATGTGTTAATTTTTTCTTAACAAGCTCTCTACATACTTCGACGATATATCTCTTTATCATAATATGACTTATTTCCTTTGACAATTATAACACCATTATATTTGTAATTGATAATATGGCATTCGTTCTATAAAAAGGTATTCCTCTTGCTACAAAAAAAGAGATTAAAGTTTAGAAGTATTTAGGAGCAATAAATTTCTTTCCTGTAGATTTAAAGAATTCTGTCAGATAGAATATTCTAGCGCCATGTTCAACCATACACATAAACTGATATGCAACATCCAAAAATTTTGCAGTAGTAAAGACACCATGGGCTCTAACTATTACTGCATGATATTTCTTAAGAGCATTTGCTACATTTTCGGCTAACATATCTGATCCCGGGCTTCCTTCCACAACAGGTACCTTACGTAAAACCCTGCCAGCTTCATTATCTATTGGGGTAAATTCATCATAGTAAAATGACAAAACGATTGCATATGGCGGATGTGCATGCACAACAGCCAAGTTTGATGTCTTTCTGTAAATATTTAAATGCACTGGTGTTTCTGTTGATGCAATAATATCATGGCCGACAGGTTCATCCATTCTTAATCTTACAACTTCCTCAGGCTGCAGATCTTCGAGGGATGATGCATGTCTAGTAATCCAGACCGTATTACCACTACGGATACTAATATTGCCACCATGCGCTGTTACATAATTTCGCTTTGAAAGTCGTAATGCGTACTCTCTAATCATTTCATATGCTTTTAGATCCATTTCATCCATTTACTTTCCCTCCTCCAACAGTCCCAAATCCTCTAATTTACTTTTGGTAGGTATTCCGTTTTCATCCCAGCCTCTTGCGTCATAATAATGATTTAGCATGTCCTCATAAGGAATTACTTTTCCTTTTGATGGCCCGTTTTCTAGCGGCTTAAGTAACTTGGGTGGTAACATATCATCTTTTCTTCCAAATCCTCGTGCAATATTAATAAGCCTAGCTAAATTCCAAATTCGCTCACCTATTTTTAGTAGTCCCTCTTTATCGTATTCTACGCCAGTTACAGCAGAAATAACATCAGCTAATGGTTCTTCATCAAACTCCATACCATAATGTTGGCATAGTACTAAACTATCGTAAACCATAGCAAGGTTCTGTAAATATGCCATTAAAGTTGGTTTTTCAACTGGTGAAAATCTATTAATTAGATGTGGTACTCCTATCACTTCAAATGAAATAGACCAACCTCTTAAGTGACATGCTCCTCTATACGATGTTCCATATGCCAGCGCCATACCAAATGCACCACGAGGATCATATGCTGGAGCCTCTAATCCCTTTACATGAACCGCAACTTCGGGAGCACCATATTTTTTGGCTAATCTCCTAGCACCTTCCGCGAGATCATCACCAATACCTTCTCTTCTTGCTATCTTATACATTAGCTCTGCAGCTTTGTCTTTATCGCCCCATTCTATTTTTTCTGGAAACTTTCCTAACTCTGAAAGTTCCATTGCTGTAGCTAGAGTTCCTCCTAGAGAGATCGTATCTAATCCTAAATCATTTGCAAGGTAATTTAACTCTGCAACGTCTTCGATTCTTTTCACATATAGCATAGATCCAAGATTCACTACTGTTTCATATTCAGGCCCATCGCCTTCTGCATTTTCTGTTTTTGTGTGTCTCTTACAAGCAATTGGACAACCAAAACACGAATGCCTGTCAATAAGAATTCTTTCTCTTAGAGCTTCTCCAGAAATATCTTCTGCATATTCAAAAACACCTTCTTGGAAGTTTTTAGTTGGTAATATTCCTGTTTCGTTCATTAACATTACAAGAGCAGATGTTCCGAAAATGCGAAGGGATCTCTTCAAAGCCGGGTTCCATGTCATCCGTACAGTTATGACTTCTCTAAGGAGTTCAGTCATCTCATCCGGATCCGCCTCTGGAATTTTCCTTTTACTACCAGTTACCGCAATAGCTTTTAATTTTTTAGATCCCATAACTGCACCCATTCCTGTTCTTCCAGCGGCATGCATTCTATCATTCATTATAACAGAATATCGTACAAGATTTTCACCTGCAGGGCCTATGACTGAGAAGCTAAATTTTCTACCTAAGTCTTTTGTGAGGATTGCCATCGTTTCCTTAACAGATTTACCCCAAAGATGACTCGCATCTCTTATTTCTACCCGATCGTCCTCTATATACAAATATACTGGTTTTTCGGATGCTCCCTCGATTATTATTGCATCATAACCTGCGAATTTCATGTAAACCCCGAAGAAACCACCACTCAATGCATCTGCAACAGTATTTGTATGTGGGGATATCGAAACAACACTATGTCTTGCCGCGCCAGGCATTCTTGTTCCTTCTAACGGCCCAGAAGCAAAAATGAGCGGAATTTCTGGACTTAGTGGTTCTGCTTTATAGTTATAATAGTCATAAAGTATCTTAAAACCAAGTCCTGTTCCACCCAGCCATTTTTTATAAAGATCTTTCGGCGGTTCCCATGTGGTAACCTCCTTCTTTGTTAAGTTTACCTTTAGAATTTTTCCAATCCATCCGTTCAACAGTTACACCGCCTTTTAAGATGGTTTCAAAAAAAGAAGAGTTAATATAGATATAAACATTCTTAATTCAATTATAATAAAAAATGAGGTCTTTTACTATTTCTTTTTTATTTAGAAAAAAATTGCATATAAAAGCTGTAATCTATAAAAGTTTTTATAATAAAATTATGAAATAATGAATAATTTCTCATGATTCTCATTAAGTATTTCCATAGCGCTTTTTTCCATATCTGCCCCAGAAACTTGTTCGATTTTCTTAATTATCCCTTCTTTAACTCTTATTGTTATTTTTTTACCGGATTTTGTCGTGAATATAGCTTCGGGCGTACTTTCATCTATTACCGTTATATTTCCTTTACCAAGGGTACATCCAGTTGAAACCTGAATACCATCTACGATACAAGATAATGGTGTTTTCAAACCGGTTTTTACGATTACATTCAAGTCGAAATACCCTGGTGAGTTTAATTTTCTTAATGCGAGTAATCCCATACGTAAACCTAAGGCTGCGAATGGACCTAAATGTCCATGAAACTTTTTTGTAAATTCTGCAAGTTCCTGGATGCTACCGTCCATGATTTATGCACCTTTTTTCTTTATTAGGACTAGCGCTTCTACAATAACAATAATGCCAAGAATCGTTGTTGAACCAATCAAGATTTTATTAGTAAATTCGAGAGATGTTACCTGTTCTCTTAGGTCGCCAATAATTCCAGTAATCAATCTCGATTGATTAACACCCGAGAAAAGCTGTTCTGCATTATATTTTATCATCTCAGTATAGTTTCCCGTTCCAGGTACTGCATCTGGGAAATTGGTTAGGACTACATGAACAATACCGGCTTGAGATGCAATTTCTGCTCCAAATGTAGGGTCACTCTGAAGGTTATCGATTATTATAGTGATTCCCTCTTGTTCTATCTTAGAGGTTATTTCGAGTATATCCTCAGTAGACATCGTTTCTGGTGGCGGGTATGTAGCTACAACGTTAAATCCAAGCCAACTGACAAATCCAGCCTGCCATAACATTACTGCAACCTTTATTGTAGAAACATTCAGTTCGTCAGCTTGCTCTTTTAGTTTAATTGCTGTTGTGTTAATATATTCTTCAATTTCCTCTGCACGTTCGGATACTACTGAGGAAAGTTCTGGAAATTCCTCACTAAGTATTTGTGAAATATTGTAGATATAGTTAATTGCATTTGTAGGAATATTCCAAGGTCCAAGCGATCTTAGCTTATGTACTGAGGCATTAGTACCTGTTGATTCAATAATATCGTCAAGCCAAGGTTCGAATCCATGACCAAGTATCAATTTTGCATTCTCTATTGCTTGAATATCACTTGGGGATACATCATAATGTGCTGGACAAACACCAGGTGGTATAATCTCGATAACGTCTAAGTAGTCTCCAGCTAATTCTTTAACAAAGCTTCCTAGTACTGTAGTTGTCGCAACAACTATTGGCTTGCTATCCTCGCGTATGGAGATATTAGCATTGAGTGGTTGTATTATGAAAAACGATATAAATAGTATTAAAACCAATAAATGCTTTTTCTCCAAAGCAAAACACCAGTATTACTTTTTTATAATTTAGTAATACTAAAAGCTGAGTATTATTCTAATTTAAGGTTTACGCATAATTAATGTTGAACTATAACACGTCTTTTTGGAGAGACTACTACACTAATAGCAAATAGCAGAGACGAAACTATCACTATGGAAGATCCTACTGGAAAATCTGTTATGAGTGATAAAAGGAACCCTATTAGGCACGTTATAGCCCCCAAAATTGGTGATAGCACTATTATCTTCTTCATATCATAGCTAAATTGCATAATTGTAGATGGGGGATTTACGATGAGAGCGAAAACAAGAAGACCACCAATTATTTTTAGAGAAAAAGATACTGTAGCTCCGGCCATGAATAAAATTGCATAATAGAATGGTTTTGTATTTATTCCATCAGCTTCAGCAAGTTTCCGATTAAAGAGAATTGCATAAAATTCCTTAAAGAATAAGACTATCGCTGATATCATTATAGTCGTTAATATTGATAGATATGTTAAATCATCTATAGTGATGGTTAAGATACTACCCCAAAGTATACTAAGTGCCGAGATGCTCGCTGCAGTAGTGGGCAATAGACTCAAAAAAATAAATGCAAGGGCTATATTAAGCGAAAAAATTATGCCAAGTATTACTTCTGGTGATAGATTCGACCGATCCGAGATAGGTCCAATTAATAATGCTACAATAAATGAAAATAATAACGCAATAAGAAGGGGATCTATATCCAAAAGAAGACCAAGTGCAGCGCCCGCGAAGGCAGCATGTGACATGGCATATCCTATTGACGAGATTTTTAATCTTACTACGAAAACGCCGATAATTGAGCAAGTAACTCCAGCAAGAATTGCCCCAATAATTGCTATTAATAGAATTCTAAGTCCTAGGGAGATCATTTAAAACACCCTTCCTTTCTCTAAAATTTTCAACTTCTTCTACTTTTAGCTCCTCTACAATTCTACCTCCACGCATCACGTAGATTTTGGAGCATATCTCTGGTATACTACCGAGATCATGCGTAACCATAATTGTTGTAAGATCGAATTTCTTGTGAATCTCCACGAATTTCTTTATGAATTCTTTCCTAAAGAGTGGATCAATAGCACTAAATGGTTCGTCTAATAACATTAATTCAGGCTCTTTTGCAAGAGCTCTGGCAATAAGAACTCTCTGTTGCTGCCCACCAGAAAGTTTGCCTATTGGGCGATCTTTAAGGTGATAAATATCCAATAGTTGTAGAAATTCATTAACAAGCTCTAAATCTCTTTTTGAAGGCGAATTCAACATTCCTATTTTTCCAAATCGGCCCATCAAAACAACATCTTTCACGATAAAAGGGCTATGTTCGTCTATAGAAAATGTTTGTGGAACATATCCTATTTTTCTTCTAATTAAGATTCCATCTTTTTGAAGCTCTTTGTCGAATATCCTAATTTTTCCTCTTACAATAGGAATTAGTCCTATAATTGTTTCTAGTAAAGTTGTTTTTCCTGCTCCATTAGGTCCGATAATACTAATGAAATCCCCTTTTTTAACCATCAGTGTAATATCTCTTATTGCTGGATATGCCTCACCTAAGTATGATGATGATACATTTTTTAGCTCGACGATATATTCCAATAGAGATCCCGTAATAAATTATCCGAGACTAGTAATACCAAAAAGTAGGATTTATTTAAAAGTTACCTTTCATAATTTTCACATGGACTTGTCAATACATGTTAATTCATCATTATTGTTATATTTATTTTAATATATGTAAAAACATTAGTTAGTGATAAAGTAGGGGATTCCCTTGAGAAGAAATGTAACTAGGATTAGTATGTCTCTTCCAGAGGACCTTTTATTAGAGTTTGACAGTATAATCAAAGATTTTGGGTTCACAGATAGATCTAAAGCAATACAAATAGCTATGAAAAACTTTATTTCTGAATTAAAAGCAAAAGGTAAGGAGGAAGAATTTTTCTCTGGTGCGATAGTAATACTATATGATCATCATACGAAAGGACTTGAGGAGATATTAACCAATCTAGAACATGAATTTCTGAATATTATTAATTCTAAACTTCATATTCATCTAGATCGAGATCATTGTATGGAAGTAATTATTGTAAGAGGCAAATATAAAAATATTCGAAATCTGGCAAAGAAACTTACAACTCAGAGAGGAATAAGAGAGGTTAAGATCTCTGTACTTTCAGTTCCAACTCATTAAATGTCTTTTCTTTCTTGAAATTTTTTGAAATAAAAACTTTTAGTGCATTTATCGTTTGATCAGATAGGGTATGTTCTACTTTACAGGCATCATCATTAGCGATGTCTTTTGAAACACCAAGAACTTCACTAAAGAAAAAGAAAAGTATTGTCCATCTTTTATAAAGTTTTTCAGCCAGTCTTTTACCCTTCTTTGTTAGATCAACGTATTCTCTTTTTTGGTATTCTACTAAGTCCTCTCTAGATAATCGTTTCAATGCATCAGTTACAGATGACATTTTAACATTCATTTTTTTTGCAATATCCCTAACACGTACTACTTTGTGCCCCTTTCGTTTAAGTATATAGATTGTTTTGAGATATTCTTCGAGAGCTCTTGTTGTTTCCATCGCTAACACCAATTGTTCTGAATAATATATAAAAAAGGAAGAAATAAAAAAGTGTTACTGGGAAGCTTTGCCTTTTAGTTCGTTAATTCTTTTCTCAATGTTTTTAAGCGTCTCTTCTAACGTTTTCTTATAATTTTCGAGCATAGTTAGTTCCTGCTCTGGCGTTATAATACCAAGCTGAGTAAGGTACTGTAAACCAACAGCAGGGTTATATCCTGCTGGGAACCACGGGTATTGACCTGTAAATAAAAGCCACCAGCCAGACCCTGGACCTAAAAGCCATCCGGGACGAAGCCAAGGTGGCAAATAGCTAAAGGGCCCTCTACCAGGCCAAAAACCCCACCAGCCCCACATATTACTCACCTTTTTAGATTATGCACATAACTAATAATAGCTTCTATATCCTCTATATCCGTATGTACTTGGAGTATACATAGAAAATGGATTTAGTAGACTATACATATAGTAGTACCAATTCATTGGACCATATGGATAAAATCCACCATAAGGTGCGCTATAAAAACCATAGTACATTCCATAGTATGGGAATGCCCACCATCCTCTAGGTAACC